>NZ_JBEXFG010000020.1:0-127316 GCF_040606675.1 Streptomyces sp. NPDC005393
GAAGACGAGGATGCGCCGGAACGCCTCCTTGTGGTCGAGGTTGATGGTGAGGTTCTCACCGTCCGCCCGCGCACCGGTCCGGTCGTCGGCGTCGAGCTGGATGAACGGCGGCTGGTGCAGGGAGCCGAAGGAGTTGCCGAGCGCCTGCACCACGCCCTTGCTGCCGTCGGCGAGTTCGAACAGCGCCCCGAGGTCGAGATCGAGATCGCTGTGCATGGCCATGGCCCTGCCGAGCTTGGCGCCCCACCCCTTGAACTGCTTGTGCACCTGCCAGTTGAGGTTGACGCGCATCGCGCCCGAGGTGCCGCCCTGTTTGCTGAGCGAGACGGCGGGCGCCTCCTTGGTCAGCGTGACCTTGCTGAGGCTCACGGGCGCCGGGGCCGCCGCGGGACCCGGGGCAGGGGCCGCCGGAGCCGCGGGCGGCGGGAACGGCGTGGAGACGGCGGAGGGCGGGGGCGGGTACGACCCCGTCGGCGGCCCGGACGGTGGAGGAGGTACGGGCGGCACGGGGACCGGCGCCGGGGCGGCGTACGGGGACGGCGCCGTATACGGAGCCCTACCCGGCGGCGGGGCAGGAGCAGCAGGGGCCGGGGCCGGCGTCTGCTGCGGCTCGTCGACGCTGATGCCGAAGTCCGTGGCGAGCCCCGCGAGCCCGCTGCTGTAGCCCTGGCCGACGGCGCGGAACTTCCAGGCGCCCTGCCTGCGGTACAGCTCGCCGAGGACGAAGGCGGTCTCCACCGTGGCGTCCTCGCTGTCGAAGCGGGCGATCTCGGCGCCGCCCGCCGCGTCCACCACCCGGATATGCAGACCGGGCACCTGCCCAAACGTTCCGCCATCCGCGGACCCCGCGAGCACCACCGTCTCGATCTGGGGCTCCACCCGGTCGAGGTCCACCGACAGGGTGTCCGTCACGGCGTCACCCGCGGTCCGCTTCCCCTCGTGGCGCACCGCGCCCGAGGAGTGCGCCGCCTGGTTGTAGAACACGAAGTCCGCGTCGGAACGGACCTTTCCGGACACAAGCAGCAGCGCCGAGGCGTCCATGTCCGGCACCCCGGGGCCGGTGCGCCAGCCGAGCTCGATCCGCACCGTGGCCGCCGGTACCGGCGTGTTGCTGCCCTTGCGCATCGCCATCCTGTTTCCCCCTGCCTTCCCGTCTCACTCGGTCACCGGGTCACTCGGCCGCCGGACGCACCCCTCGGGACGCGTCCATTGAACCGCGGGTAACCCTCTGAAAACCCGCTCTTTACACGATCTCAACGTACCCTGACGACCGTTTTTCCCGGGTTCGCTCTGATTGGTGATACACGACCGCTCCGAACACTGAAAACAACCCTCCTACCGGACTCCCCAATGAGCACATGGTGGGCTTAACTTATGGTCTATGACCTCCCCCCGCAGCACCTACGGCGGCGGCTACTACTCCTCGCCGTCCTTCCCGGACACCCCCATCTACGACAGCCTCGTCGCCGAGCGGGGAACACCGCAGATCGCACCCATCCGGGTGCCCTCCGCATACGACACCGGAAGTCATCTTCCAGCGCTGCCCTCGGCGCTTCCCGCGCTGCCGCCCGGCCCCTCCCACCAGCCCCCGCCGCACGGCTATCAGCAGCCCATGCCGCAGCCCGCCGGGCTGCAGCAGGCGCACGCCCCGTACATCCCGCCGCAGGCGACGGGGCCGCGGGGCTACCCGGGGGCGCAGCAGCAGCAACAACAGCCGCGCCAGAACCCGGCCGCGCCGATGGGATACGAGGCGATGCGCCCGGCGATGACGCGCCCCGCGGCGCCCCGTCCGGCGGCCCCCGCGCCGTCGCCGTACGAGGACCCGTACGGGCGTCAGCAGTACCCGGGCGGCCGACCGCCGCAGCCAGGGGGCGGCTACTGAACTCTTTCGGGAGGTGCGCGGCCGGGGCTTGGCCCCAGCCATGGGAAGGACTGGGCCGGATGGGACATTCCCATCCGGCCCCTGACCTGAGGGGCCCTGACCTGAGGGGCCCTGACCTGAGGGGCCCTGACCTGACGGGCCTCTGATCTGAGGGCCGTTCGGCCCCTCGCGGGCGGGTACGCGCACCGCGATGCCGGACCGAACAGTTCCGCGAGCCATCCCGGCCACCGGGGGCGGACCGGACTCTCACTCCACCGCGGTGACGAGACTGCGGTGACGAGCGCTATGACCGGCCCCGCCCACCCGGCGTGGGGTGCGAGGCCGGAAGGGGAGCCGGCCTCGCGCTCCACGCGATGCGCAACTCCCCCTCATACGCGCCCCTCAGGCGCCGGCTCCGGCAGCCCCGGGCCTACTGGCCCGTCTCCCGCTCCCTGATCCGCTCGGCGATGACCGCGGCCTGAATGCGTCGTCCCACCCCGAGCTTCGACAGGATCGAGGAGATGCGGTTCTTGACGGTCTTCTCGGCCAGGAACAGCCGCTCGGCGATCTGGCGGTTGGTCAGCCCCTCGCCGATGAGCTGAAGGATCTCCCGCTCGCGCGGTGACAGCCGCTCCAGCTCGACGGGCCCGCTGGGCTGCGGACCGCGCAGCCGGGCCATCACCCGCGCGGTCGCGCCGGGGTCGAGCATGGACCGGCCGCCCGCCACCGTCCGTACGGCCGACACCAGGTCGGAGCCGTTGATCTGCTTGAGCACATAGCCCGCGGCCCCGGCCATGATGGCGTCGAAGAGCGCCTCGTCGTCGTCGAAGGACGTGAGCATCAGACAGGCGAGTCCGGGCAGCCGGGCCCGCAGCTCCCGGCAGACCTCGATGCCTTCGTGGTCCCCGCCCGCGCCCGAGGAGCCGAGCCGCACATCGAGCACCGCGACCCGGGGCCGTACGGCGGGGGCGCGGGCGATGGCCTCGCGGGCGTTCCCCGCCTCGCCGACCACCCGGAGATCGGGTTCGGCGTCGAGCAGGTCACGCAGTCCGCGCCGCACCACCTCGTGGTCGTCGAGCAGGAACACCCCGATGGGCTCGGCCGGCTCGGCGGCGTCGGACCCGGCGGGGTCGGCTGTCTCGGGCACTGCAGTCCTCCATGGCGCACGGGGCGCCGGTCGTCCGGCTGCCCAGCTTTACGTCCCGCCGCGGGAAGCGATAAGGGGCCATTCGGCCCCCGTGTGGCGCGACGACGGTACGCGGTGCGCCCTCGCTCACGGCGACATGCCGCCGGCGTACGGCCCGTACAGGTCCAGCAGCCGGGTGCGGGCGCTCTGCAGCCGGCGCCCGATCACCTGGGCACAGGCGAGCGCGAGGGCGTAGCCGAGCTCCGGGTCCTCGTCGCACAGCCGGCGCACCGCCTCGGCGTCGAACTCGTGCGCGCGCACCGGGCTGAGCGCCTCCGCTCCCAGATGCCAGGTGTCCGGCGGGAAGAGCCAGGACCAGCCGATGAGCTCGCCGGGGCCGAGGGTCTCGATCACCGCGGCCCGCCGGCCCGGGACATGCAGATCGAGGGTGACCGCGCCGGTGCGGATGATCCAGAAATGGTCGGCCTTGCGGCCCTCCTCGAAGATGCGGCCGCCCGACGGGAAGGACACGTCGCGGGCGAGGGCCATCAGCCGCTCGCGGTGGTCGGTCTTCAGCGCGCCGAGAAGTCCCATCATGTCCTCACTCTGCCGTTTCCTCTCCCCCCTCGCCGCTCAGCGATGACCGTGCGTGCGAGAGGCGGTCGATCCCAAGCGATACGCCGATAAACAGGTGTCGACTCACCCTTACCCATTTCCGGTCACGTTCCTGATATGACACGTCATTTATGGTCGCGATCCATGATGAGGGGCTGGTCCCCGTACCCTCGGCTGCTTCACCGACCCTGTGATGTCGCTCGTCCTTGTCACCAACGGGAGGCACTGGTGCTAGCCGACCCTCGTCGTCGGTCCGCCGATCGAGCCGGAGAACACCTGCTCCTGCGCCGTTTCACCGCCCGCGAGCTGCCCCGGCTGCGGGTGCAGGTCGAGGAGTGCGCGGCCCTGGCCGGGCTCAGCGAGTCCCGCCGCGGCGACTTCGTGCTGGCCGTCGACGAGATCGCCAGCAACGCCATCGAGCACGCGGGCGGCACCGGCTCCCTGCTGCTGCGGCGGGTCGGCGACGAGCTGGAGTGCCGGATCAGCGACTCCGGCCCCGGCTTCTCCGAAGACGTCATCCCGCAGATCCTCCCCGGCCTGGACGGCGCGACCAACGGCCGCGGGCTGTGGCTGACCCGCCTGGTCACCGACCGGCTCGTGATCAGCGCGGGGGCCGTCGGCGCCGTGGTGACGCTCGCCATGAGGCTGCGCTGAAACCGACCCGGAGACCGTCGACCGGATCCCTCGGCCACCGCCTGGGCAGGACAATAGGCAAGGAACACATCCATGTGCCGACATGAGAGGCGGTAGGCACGGTGGAACTTCCCGTGGTCGTCGGGGTCGACGGTTCGGACGCTGCCTCCGACGCACTGGACTGGGCGGCCGGGATGGCCGGGCGGCGCGGGCTGCCGCTGCGCATCGTGCACGCCTCCCTGTGGGAACGGTACGAGGGCTACATCCCGCAGACCGCCGCCGACCGCCCCGCCGAGCGCCTCCACAGCGAGACGGTGCTGGCCACCGCGGCCGAACGGGCCGGGCGGCGCGCACCCGCCGTCAAGGTGATGACCGATCTGGCGGCCGACGACGCGGTCACGGCCCTGCTGCGCGCCGGGCAGAGCGCGGAGGCGATGGTCGTCGGATCGCGCGGGCGCGGTGAGTTCGCCTCCCTGCTGCTCGGCTCGGTGGGGCTGGGCATCGCGGCCCGGGCGCACTGCCCTGTGGTCGTGGTGCGCGGCCGCCCGGAGAGCATGCGCGGCGAGATGAACCGGGTGGTCGTGGGGATCGCCGAGCGCGAGCGCCCGGGTGAGCACGAGCCCGCCCCGCCCTCCGCCGCCGTCGCGTTCGCCCTCCGAGAGGCGCGGCTGCGCGGCAGCGAGCTGGAGGCGGTGCACGCGTGGCGCTGCGCGGGCGCCGACGACCACGGGGCGCGCGAGGACCATGGACAGCACGCCGCGGAGCTGCTGGACGAGGCGCTGGGCGGCGCGGCGGCGGCCGGGCTCCCACCGGTTCCGGTCGCGCACCGCCCGGTGGAGGCGCCCGCCCGCAAGGCGCTGCTGGACGCCTCCGCGCACGCCGATCTGCTGGTCGTGGGGGCACGGCGGCGGCAGGGGCACTTCGGGATGCAGCTGGGGCTCGTCAATCACGCCGTACTGCACCACGCGCGGTGCCCGGTGGCAGTGGTGCCTGCTTCTCTTTAAGGGCTCGGTTCGCCTCTTTTAGGGCTCGGTTCGCCTCCGGGGCGCTCAAGCCACTGTCGACGGTCGACCGTGCTCGACCCCTCGTTCCTCGGGGCCTCCGCGCGCTCTCCCTTTCGACAGCGGCTCGCCCCTTCGGCTCACTCGCCGCCGGGCACCCCAAACCGATGGGAACCCGAGGGGCCTCCGCGCGCCCTTACGACTGCGGCGCGACGACAGCGGCTCGCCCCCAGCCACTGCTGGGAGGTGCCCCCAGCCGGGGGCCGGGGGCACCCCAAACCGGATGGGAAGCCGAAGGGCCTCCGCGCGCTCTCCCTTTCGACAGCGGCGCGCCCCTTCGGCTCGCCCCCAGCTACCGCTGGGAGGTGCCCCCAGCCGGGGGCCGGGGGCACCCCAAACCGGATGGGTACCCGAGGGGCCTCCGCGCGCCCTCCCTTACGACTGCGGCGCGACGACAGCGGCGCGCCCCTGCGGCTCGCCCCCAGCCGCCGCTGGCCGAGTTCCGCCGATGGCCGTCACGACGGGACTCGGCCCCGGCTACCCTGCTGGTGAGGGGCGCATAGGGGTATGGAGGGCACGTGTCGGGCACCGGGCATCAAGGGCGCCATCCGGCATTGCCCCAACTCCGGCTTGACCAGCTGCTCGATGAGCTCCAGGCGCGGCTCGACGCCGCCCGGGCCACTCAGGACCGGATGCACAACCTCCTGGAGGCCGTGCTCAGCGTGGGCCGCGAGCTGGATCTGGAGCAGGTGCTGCGGCGGATCGTGGAGTCCGCGGTGGTGCTGGCCGACGCGGAGTACGGCGCGCTGGGCGTGGTGGACCGGCACCGGCTCTCGCAGTTCCTGCCGGTGGGCATATCCGAGGAACAGGCGCACCGCATCGGCCCGTTACCCAGCGGCCACGGTCTGCTCGGGGAGCTGATCCGCCATCCGCAGCCCCTGCGGCTGACCGATCTGTCCGAGCATCCGGCGAGCCACGGCTTCCCCGAGCACCATCCGCCGATGCGGTCGTTCCTGGGGGTGCCGATCCGGGTCCGCGACGAGGTCTTCGGCAATCTCTATCTGACCGAGAAGCGCGGCGGCGCCCAGTTCGATCCCGATGACGAGGCGGTGCTCACGACCCTGTCGGTCGCCGCCGGGGTGGCCATCGACAACGCCCGGCTGTACCACGAGAGCCGCCGCCGCGAGCAGTGGCTCGAGGCACTGGGCGTCATCACCCGTACGCTGCTGGCGGGCACCCCGTCGGGCGAGGCGCTGAGCCTGATCGCCCGGCTCGCCCTCCAGGTGGCCCTGGCCGACTCGGCGGCGATCCTGCTGCCCGCCGCGGGCACCGACTCCCTGGTGGTGGAGGTGGCCGAGGGGCATGACGCGGAGCGCATCGAAGGGCTCGTGGTGCCGTCCGACGGCTCGCTGGCCGGGCTCGCCGCCCGCACCGGACACCCCGCTGTCGCCACGGACGTACGGATCGACTCCCGGGCGCGGTCCTGGCCGCTGCCGGCCCAGGAGAGCGAGTTCGGCCCGCTGGTCGCCGTACCACTGGTGGCGAACGAACGTTCCTCGGGCGCGCTGCGGCTGTACCGGCTCGCCGGGCGGCCGCCCTTCGACGACAACGAGGTCCATCTGCTCTCCGGCTTCGCCGCCCAGGCGGCGCTCGCGCTGGAACTGGCCCGGCACCGCGCCGAGTCCGAGCACATGGCGCTGCTCCAGGACCGCGACCGGATCGCACGGGACCTTCACGATCTGGCCATTCAGCGGCTCTTCGCGACCGGGCTCACGCTGCAGAGCGCGGGCCGGCTGATCGAGCGCCCGGAGGCGGCCGAGCGGGTGGGGCGGGCTGTCGACGACCTGGACGAGACCATCAAGATCATCCGCTCCACGATCTTCGCCCTGCGCGCGGTCGGGGACGAGGACGGCGAGCCCACCGGTCTGCGGCGGCGTCTGGTGAAAGCCGTAAGGTCGGCATCGGACGCGCTGGGCTTCGCGCCCTCGCTGCTGATGGACGGTCCGGTCGACACCGATGTGCCGGACGAGACCGGCGATCAGGTGCTCGCGGTGCTCGCCGAGGCGCTCAGCAACACCGTGCGGCACGCCCACGCGCAGCGGGTCGATGTGCGGCTCACCGTCGGCGCCGACATCACCCTGACGATCACGGACAACGGCGTGGGCCTCGGCGGCGCCACTCCCAGCGGCGGGCTGGTGAATATGCGCTCCCGGGCCGAACTCCTGGGCGGCACGCTGGACATCGAGGCGCCCGAGGCGGGCGGCACGCGGCTGGTCTGGCGCGTGCCGCCGGCCGCTGACGGCCCGCCGGTCCCGGGAAGGACCTGACCCCGTGATATTGCTCTCTCTTCACCGAATGAGCGCATATCCGGCCCGCTATGCGGTATTCACGGACGGGGAAGGGGGTGCGTGACACATGCGAATGATCCGGGGGCTCTGGCGATGGCGGCACAATCCGTTGCGCCGTAAGACCGACGTCGTGGAGTCGTGTGCGGCGCTGATCGCGGCGCTGATCATCCTGCTCGCCGCCCCGGCCGTCGGCTGGGCCACGGGGTCCCTCGCCCAGGGGGCGCTGGTGAAGGCCGCGCGCGAGCAGCGCGCCGAGCGCCACCTGATCTCGGCGACCGTGGTGAAGGTGCTGCCCCATCCGCCCATCGACTCCGACCCCGAGACCGCCACCGCCTCGGACGCCCACCGCCGCGTCTTCGCCCACTGGACCGGGCCCGACGGCAGCAGACACGTGGGGGCGCTCGGTACCCACCCCGGCGCCGACCCCGGTGAGCGGTTCCACCTGTGGACCGACGGCCACGGCCGCCCGATGAGCCGCCCCCTCGACACGGCCACGGCCACCACCCACGCCGTGCTGGCGGGCATCGGCGCGGGCGCGGCGACGGCCGGCCTGGTGGACGGCGCCCGGCGGCTGGTCGTATGGCGGCTCATGCGCCGGCGCTATGCGCAGTGGGACATCGCATGGGAGCGGGCCGGTCAGGACTGGGGCCGGGCGGACGCCGACAGCTGACGCGCCGATACCTCGCACAGCGTACGTATACGTTTTGTCATATGGCCACCGGGTCCATTGTCATAAGAACACCAAGTCCAGGTGGGCCTCACGGGGAGGTCAACTCCTCGCGCCGCGCGCACGCTACGGTGGGGCATCCACATGCGCAGCGCCACAGTCGCGCACATCCGGCTTGACCACGAGGTGGGGGCACAACAGCACCATGGCACAGGGCTCGGTCGTCCAGGTGACGCACAGCGGAACGTCGCGGTGGCGGCGCCGCACCGGAGAGTACGCCTCCCTCACGGCGGCCCTGGAGGCCGCCGGGGACGGCGATGTCCTCTCCATCTCGCCCGGCACCTACCGCGAGAATCTGGTGGTGGGCCGGGCCGTCACCCTGCGTGGCCCCGAGGGCTCCTCGCGCGGTTCGGTGCGGATCGCGCCGGCCGACGGAGTCGCCCTGACGATACGCGCGTCCGCGGTGGTTCAGGATCTGCATGTCGAGGGCCAGGACTCGGCCGCCCCCGCGCTGCTGGTCGAGGACGGTACTCCGGAGCTGACGGATGTGCGGGTCGCGACGCGCTCGGCGGTCGGCATCGAGGTGCGCGGCGGCGCCCGGCCGACCGTGCGGCGCTGCACCGTGGACAATCCGGCGGGCATCGGGCTCAGCGTGCTGGACGGCGCGGGCGGGGTGTTCGAGGAGTGCGAGGTGGTGGCGGCCGGACAGTCCGGGGTGGCGGTCCGCGGCGGTGGCCGCCCGCGCCTGGAGCGCTGCCGTATCCACCACACCTCCGGCGCCGGGCTCTCGCTGACCGGCGAGGGCAGCTCGCTGGAGGCCATCGGCTGTGAGGTGTACGAGATCAGGGGCGCCGGGGTTCAGGTCTCCTCGCGCGCGACCGGCCATCTCACCGACTGCCGGGTGCACCGCACGACGGGCGACGGGGTGAATCTGGACACCGACGCGGTGCTCACCCTCGCCGACTGCGAGATCCATGACGTCCCGGAGAACGCGGTGGACCTGAGGTCGCGTTCGGTGCTGACCATGACCCGCTCGACGGTGCGCCGGTTCGGGCGCAACGGGCTGTCGGTGTGGGACCCGGGCACCCGGGTGGACGCCAACCAGTGCGAGCTGCACGAGAGCACGGGCGACTATCCGGCGGTATGGGTGAGCGACGGCGCGACGGCCGTCCTCGACTCGTGCCGGCTGCGCGATGTACCGGACGCGCTGTTCGTCCTGGACCGCGGCTCGCGCGTCGACGTCGTCGACAGCGATCTGTCCCAGGTGCGCAACACCGCGGTGTCGGTGAGCGACGGGGCCACCGCCCAGCTGGACGACTGCCGCATCCGGGAGGCAGCCACCGGGGCGTGGTTCCGCGACCACGGCAGCGGCGGCACGCTCGCCAACTGCACGATCGACGGCGCCGCGACCGGGGTGATCGTCACCAAGGGCGCCGATCCGACGGTCGAGCGCACCACGGTCTCCGGGCCGACGGAGGCCGGGTTCTATGTGTCCGCCGAGGGCCGCGGCACCTTCAACGGCTGCCGGGTGACGGGCAGCGGGGGCTATGGCTTCCACATCATCGACGGCTGCCGCTCCACCCTGACCCGGTGCCGTACGGAGCGGTGCGCGCGCGGCGGCTACGAGTTCTCGGAGACCGGCCCGGTCGTCGAGGACTGCACCAGCGACGAGAGCGCGACCACGGCCCTCGCCGCCCCCGGCGTACCGGGCCTGCCGGCCGCCACCACGCCCGCCGTGGAGACCGCCACCGCGACGGGCGGGCTCCTGGGCGGGGTCCCCGCGCAGCGCGCCGTCCAGACCCCGGCGCCGGCCGAGCCACCAGTGGCCGTCCGCCCGTCCCCGGCCGTCCTGGGCGAACTCGACGCGCTGGTCGGGCTGGAGAGCGTCAAGCGCGAGGTGCGGGCCCTCACCGACATGATCGAGGTGGGCCGGCGCCGTCAGGAGGCCGGACTCAAGGCCGCCTCCGCCCGCCGCCATCTGGTCTTCACCGGCTCCCCCGGCACCGGCAAGACCACGGTCGCCCGGCTCTACGGCGAGATCCTGGCCTCCCTCGGGGTGCTGGAGCGCGGCCATCTGGTGGAGGTCTCCCGGGTCGATCTGGTCGGCGAGCACATCGGCTCGACGGCGATCCGTACCCAGGAGGCGTTCGACCGGGCGCGCGGCGGGGTGCTGTTCATCGACGAGGCGTACGCGCTCTCGCCGGAGGACTCCGGCCGGGACTTCGGCCGCGAGGCCATAGACACCCTGGTGAAGCTGATGGAGGACCACCGGGAGGCGGTGGTCGTCATCGTCGCCGGGTACACCGCCGAGATGGAGCGGTTCCTGTCCGTCAACCCCGGTGTGGCGTCCCGCTTCTCACGCACCATCACCTTCGGCGACTACGCCCCCGAGGAGCTGCTGCGGATCGTCGAGCAGCAGGCCGAGGAGCATGAGTACCGGATCGGCGAGGGGGCGGCCGAGGCGCTGCTGAAGCACTTCACGGCGCTTCCGAAGGGCCCGGCGTTCGGCAACGGCCGCACCGCCCGGCAGACCTTCGAGGCGATGGTGGAGCGGCACGCGGGCCGGGTCGCCCAGCTGACCGACCCGACCACAGACGATCTCACCCTGCTCTATCCGGAGGATTTGCCGGAGCTGATCTGACCGGCTTCCCGCGGAGGCGAGCACTTCTGCTCCGGGAGCCGGGCCAGCAGTCCGGCCCGCTCCCGGGCGAAGGCGGGGTCGGCCTGGTACTCCGAATGCCCCAGGATCGGCGCGGGCAGCGGGTGTTCGGGCGTACGGCCGTAGGCGAGCGGATCCTTGAGCGCGCCGCAGTCGACCTCGGGCCCGGTGCCGTCGGGCAGCCGGATGGGGCCGCCGATCGGGTCGGTGTACCGCCACAGATTGCGCCAGCACCGCACCTCGCCATGGAGCGAGAGCAGCTGCGCGGGGCCGAAGTAGGCGGGGAACCAGCGCCCGTAGAGCCGCTCCAGCGGTGAGCCGTAGGTCAGCAGCGCCACCTGGCCGCGGGTCCGTGGATCCAGCTGCCACACCGCGGCGGCGGCCAGCACGCTGCCCTGGGAGTGGCCGGAGATGACGAGCCGGCCGCCGTACTTACGGGTCCAGGTCTCCATCCGCCAGGTCAGATCGGGGACCGCCCGCTCGGCGTAGCACGGGGGCGCGAAGGGGTGGGCTGCGCGTGGCCAGAAGGTGCCGACGTCCCACAGGATGCCGATGGTGCGGCGGGCGGCGGGGCTGCGGTAGGCGCGGCGGGCCCAGGTGACCAGCGCCAGGAAGGCCAGCCCCATCAGCCAGGAGCCGAGTGCCTGCGCGGTCTGGGCGGCGGCGTCCACGATGCCGGGGGTGTCCTCGGCGGCCCGGCCCGGGACCTCCTTGGTGAGCCAGGCCCCGGTGACGGCGAGACCGCCGAGCAGCAGGATGAACAGGGAGACGGGGCCGACGAGCCACGGGGTGGAGTCGGTCAGCCCGGCGCGGGCGATGGTGCCCGCGATCCGGCGGGTGCGCACGGCGTCGGGCCGCTCCCCCGGATAGCCGTCCATGATGGTGGGGAGCAGCCGGTTGCGCACCCGCCACACCCGGGCGGTGAAGATCAGGGCCAGGCCGAGCAGCACGAGCAGTATCGCGGGGATGGCCGTGGCCAGCCAGGACAGCAGGACCGGCGGTGCGACGCCCGTCCCCTCACCGGGGGTGGCGCCGCCGTCCAGCCAGTCGGCGATGCGCTGGGCGACGCCGCCGGAGAGCACCGCGCCGAGCCCGCAGGCGAGCATCGCGACGGCGGGTCCGGCGAGCCCGTACAGCGGCGTCCGGCCCCGCGGCGCGGCCCGGTAGAGGAGCAGGGCGCAGACGGCCATGGCGACGATCAGCACCCCCTCCCCTATGGCGATGACGCAGAAGGTCTGGTTGCCGGGCAGCTTTCCGCCGGAGACCCAGCCGGGGCGGGACCAGCCGGCGTGCACGACGGAGAGCGCGAGCACGCCGAGCGCGGCGCCGGGCAGCGCGGTGACGGTGACCCGGTCGAGCTTTCCGTCGACCGTCGTCTCACTGCGGCCGCGGTGGCACACCACGAACACCACCGCGATCGCGCCCAGGACCAGCAGCGTCAGCAGCGCCCAGCCGAGGGCCTCCAGGATGCCGCTGCCGCCGGGCTCGCGGTCGTAGGTGGTGGTGGCCGCGGTCACAGCCGCCGCGATGGTGAGGAAGCCCGCGGCGGTGTGCGCGGCGCGCAGCCGGGCGACGAGCCTGCGGCCGTACCAGAAGCCGGGCAGGCACAGCGCGGGGCGGTTGCCCGCCTCGGGCGCGGACTCGTCCACCGGCCGCTCCATCGGCGGCTGCGACTCGTACGCGCTCCAGGTGCGGTTGGACAGGTACCACAGCAGCCCGGTGAGCGCAGCGGGCAGGAGCGCGGCGAGCGCGAGCCGGCGGCCGGGCCGGCTCCACCAGCCGTGGTTCCCCGGGGACAGAAAGCCGAGCCAGGACGTATCGCCCGAGCAGTCGTCCGAGCCCGCGCACTGCCAGGCGATCAGGTCGAGGGCCACCTCGCAGGCCCCGGCGATCAGCAGCACGGTCAGGCTGAGCGCGACCAGCCGGACGAACAGGCCGTAGGTGCGCACCGTCCGCTCGCTCCGGTCGGCCGCGGGCCGCATCCAGTGGGCGAGGTTGGCGATCATGAAGGGCAGTAACAGCAGCCACAGGGCGCGGGAGCTGTTGCCGGAGGTCAGATTGCACCAGACATACGCCTCGGGGACCGGGCGCTCGCGGTAGTCCTGCGGGCGGTCCTCGGCGTCGGCGTCCTCGACCCTGCGGTAGACCCCCGCGGTCTCGTCGCCGGTGACCCGGGTGGTGCGCGGATCGTCCAGCATCTCCGGGGGCGTGGTCCCGCCGACGCCGTGGACGAGGAGCTCCAGATCGGGTGGCGGCGCCCCGCCCCTCCCCGTCTGCTCGGCCGTGTCCGTCGCGTCGGCCGGCGCGCCTGTGCCCATCGTCGATGCCACCGTGTCCCCCGATCCCGGTGTGGTGCGGTCGTTCTGCTCCAGGATTGTGCCCAGGGACCCGGGGGCCCGACCCTGACAGGCCGCCCGTGGCGAAATCGTGACCCTCGGACGCTCCTCCGATCGGGTGTGCTTCCCGCATGCGAAGATGAGCGCGCGGGTGACGCGGGCCGGACGGAGGGAGACGAGGCAGGGTGAGCGACAACCAGAATCTCCTCGCGGAGCAGCGGCGCGCCCTGATCCTCGATGAGGTCAGGCGGCGTGGCGGGGTGCGGGTCAACGAGCTCACGCGCAAGCTCAATGTCTCGGACATGACGGTCCGTCGCGATCTGGACGCGCTGGCCCGGCTGGGTGTGGTGGAGAAGGTGCACGGCGGCGCGGTGCCGGTCGCCGAGGCGAGCACGTACGAGCCGGGGTTCGAGGCCAAATCGGGTCTTGAGCTGAGCGCCAAGGAGGACATCGCGAAGGCGGCGGCGGCGATGGCCACGCCGGGCACCGCGATCGGCCTGGCGGGCGGCACCACGGCCTTCGCGCTGGCCCAGCAGCTGCTGGACGTTCCGGATCTGACCGTGGTGACGAACTCGGTCCGGGTGGCCGATGTGTTCTACAGCGCGCAGCGGTCGGCGGCGCTCGGCGGTCCCGGTCCGCGCCCGGGGGCGGCCACCGTCGTGCTCACGGGCGGAGTGCGGACCCCCTCGGACACGCTGGTGGGGCCGGTCGCGGACGCCGCGGTGCGCTCGCTCCACTTCGATGTGCTGTTCCTGAGTGTGCACGGCATATCGGTGGAGGCGGGCCTGTCGACGCCGAATCTGGCCGAGGCGGAGACCAATCGCCACTTCGTGCGGGCCGCGCGGCGGGTGGTGGTGGTCGCCGACCACACCAAGTGGGGCATGGTGGGCCTGAGTTCCTTCGCGACGCTGGACGAGGTGGACGCGCTGGTGACGGACCCGGGGCTGCCGGAGCAGGCGCGGGCGGAGATCTCGGAGTATCTGCCGGAGCTGGTGGTGGCGGGTGCGCCGGCCGCGGCCGCAGACATCTGACGGCCCGACAGTTATCGTGTGTCCATGACACACCGGCTGCGTTCCGTCGGGCTGGACTACACCGAGACCGCCCCGGTGCGGCTCGTCTTCACCGCCGAGGCGTCCGCGGCGCCGGAGGCGGTGTTCCACGCCCTAGCCGATGTCGAGGGCTGGCCGCGGTGGTACCGGCAGGTGACCGAGGCCCGGTCCACGGACGGTGGCAAGGGCAGGGAGATCCGCCTCAAGGGCGGCACCCGCTTCCGCGAGACGGTCATGGCGGCGGATCCGTGCGAGCGCTACGCCTACCGGATCGACGAAACGAACGCGCCGGGGCTGCGGGCGCTCCTGGAGGAGTGGACGCTGAAGCCGTCGGGCCCGGGCACGCTGGTGCGGTACGTCTTCGCGGTGGACGGCACGGCGCTGCTCCGCGGCGCGGTGCGGGCGCTGCGCCCGGGCCTGCGCCGGGCGTTCGGCGACGCGGTGCGAAGGCTGGACCGGCAGCTGACGGCGGCCTAGCTGTCGGGCCAGTGGCCCGTCGTGAGGAAGATGTCGAGCGTCTTCGCGTACGGCTCGATGTCCAGGCCCTGCTCCTCCAGCCACGCGTCCGAGTAGTACTTGTCCAGATACCGGTCACCCGGATCGCACAGCAGCGTCACCACGCTTCCGGTCCGGCCCTGCTCGACCATCTCGGCGACGATCCGCAGCGCGCCCCACAGACCGGTCCCCGTGGAGCCGCCCGCCTTACGGCCGATGGCCCGCTCCAGGGCGCGTACGGCCGCGACGCTCGCCGCGTCCGGGACCTTCATCATCCGGTCGATCGCGCCGGGCACGAAGCTGGGTTCCATACGGGGGCGGCCGATGCCCTCGATGCGTGAGCCGTGGTCGCTGGAGGCGTCCGCGTCGTGGTGGACCCAGCCGTCGAAGAAGCATGAGTTCTCGGGGTCGGCGACGCACACCCGGGTGTCGTACTGCATGTAGTGGACGTAGCGCGCGAGGGTCGCGGAGGTGCCACCGGTGCCGGCGGTCGCGACCACCCACGCCGGTTCGGGATAGCGCTCCAGACGGAGCTGCTGGTAGATCGACTCGGCGATGTTGTTGTTGCCACGCCAGTCGGTCGCCCGTTCGGCGTAGGTGAACTGGTCCATGTAGTGGCCGCCGGACTCCGCCGCGAGGGCCGCGGACGCCTCGTACATCGTCCGCGGGTCGTCCACGAAATGGCACTGGCCGCCATGGAATTCGATCAGGCGGCACTTCTCCCGGCTGGTCGTGCGCGGCATCACCGCGATGAAGGGCACGCCGATCAGCTTCGCGAAGTACGCCTCGGATACGGCGGTCGAGCCGCTGGACGCCTCGATGACCGGCTTGCCGGGCCGGATCCAGCCGTTGCACAGCCCGTACAGGAACAACGAGCGGGCCAGCCGGTGCTTGAGGCTCCCTGTGGGGTGGGTCGACTCGTCCTTGAGGTAGAGGTCGATCCCCCACCGCTCGGGCAGCGGGAAGCTCAGCAGATGCGTATCGGCCGAACGCTGGGCGTCGGCCTGCACCCTGCGGACGGCCTCCTTCAGCCACCCCCGGTAGCCGTGGTCGCTGCGGTCCACGTCGACCGTGCCGACGCCCCCGCGCGCTGTGCTGTCCAAGGCCGCTCCTCGTACTCGTGCCCGGCCCGGGTTGCGCACCCGGGCCATTTCGATCCTAAGTGGACCCTGGTGCGCCCTGGTGCCCCGGGCCCGTCCCGGGCACACTGCGCAGCAGGGAGAATGAGAGGCAGCGGCACGCGTGCCAGTCGGAGCCACCGGGGAGGCGGTCGTGATGGCCGATACCGAGTTCAACGCCACGGGAGTGCGGATCGAGCGGTTTCTGCGCTCGGTGACCCGCGCCGGACAGGTCTTGATCAAGGACGGCAGGCTCCAGTTGCTGACCAGCTACGGCAGCGAGATCGACAGCGCCCCGGTGCAGTCGGTCCGCGCCAGCAAGCCGTGGTTCGTGGACGGCGACCAGGCCATGGCCACCGTGAACGGCACCCGCTACCGCCTCACCCTCGGTGAGCAGGACGCCGCGGCCACGCCGGCCAAGTCCAGCGGATCCGGCGCCGCCGGCCGTTTCCTCGACGCCGTCCGATCCGCTCGGGGGCATGTCCAGAAGAAGTGAGGCGGCCGAGTTGCGCATGCGCGCGGGGGGACCGACCCTGGACGAGTATCAGTATCACTGAGGGTCAACGAGCGGTGACGCTGAGAACCGGCCCACCGGTCGCGCACAGCAGCCACCACTGCTGAACGTGTTCGTCGCCCGCATCTGAATCAGGCTAGCCCCAACTTCTTCAGGGAGTCGCAGCCGTGATCAGTCGTCCTAGCAGGCATTGCACGGTGGAGCTGCAAGCCCTGCCGTCGCGGATCGGTCAGGTCCGCAGAATCGTGTCGGCGCAACTGCGCTACTGGCATATGGATCCGCTCATCGACCCGGCGGCGCTCGGTGTCACCGAGCTGCTCACCAATGTGCACCGGCATGCCGAGCCGGACAAGCAGTGCACGGTGGAGATCGTCCTCATGCTGGACCGGCTGACCGTCTCGGTCCGCGACCAGGACCCCCGGCTGCCCCGGCTCCGCGCCTGTGATCCCGTCTCCACGCACGGCAGGGGGCTCGCGCTGGTCGCGGCGGTCAGCCAGAGCTGGGGAATGCATGCCCGGGACGACGGCAGCGGCAAGGTCGTATGGTTCACGCTGGCCGTGCCGCAGCCCACCTCCACCGCCAAGTCGCCCTTCGCGGCGTACGGAGCGGGCCGCACCGCGCCGCCGCACCGCGCGGACCTCACCCGCCCGGCGCCCGCGCCTGCAACCCCCGCACCCGCCCCCGCGCTGGCGCCCGCTCCGGCTCCGGCGCCCGCGCCCGCGCTACGGGAGCGGGCACCCGTCGCCCGGTCGGCCGTACCCCACTGATGTCCGGGCCGTCCCGCCTCATGACAGGCGGGGCGGCCGTCCTGCGCGCTATACCGACTGCGCCCCCGGCTGGAACTGACCCTGGGCGCGGACACCGTTCGCCACATGCTCACGGTCAACCCCGCCCGGGCCCTGTCGGTGAGCTGGCGCCCCGGCCAGGCACGGCCGCCGGGTTCGCCTGCGCTACCCCGCCGCCCCCAGCGCCGCCAACGGGTCGTCCAGCACGGCCTGCCAGGCCAGCTCCGCCGCCCCCACCAGGCTGTTGTGGTCCAGCGTGCACGGCAGGATCGGCACGCCCCCGCTCCGCCCCCACAGGCTCCGCTCCGCCACGACCGCCCGCAACCGCTCCGGATCGGACTCGAGAAGCTCGCGGTGCAGACCGCCGAGAATGATGCGGTCCGGGTTGAGGATGTTGACGAGGCCGGCGAGGCCGAGGCCGAGGCGGTCGATGAGGAGGTCGGCGGCGGCCCGTACGGAGGGGGCGGCGTACTCGTCGCGCAGCAGGTCGCGGGCCTGCTGGAGCAGGGAGACCTCCGGGCCCGGCTCGCGTCCGGCGGCGGTGAGGAAGGCGAGCGGATCGGCCTCGATGTCCAGGCAGCCTCGGCTGCCGCAGTGGCAGGGCGGGCCCTCGGGGTTGACCGTCAGGTGGCCGAGCTCGAGGGCGAGGCCCGCGCTGCCCGTGTGCAGCCGTCCGTCGAGGACCAGCGCGCCGCCGACGCCCCGGTGCCCGGTGGCGACGCACAGCAGGTGCTGGGCGCCGCCGCCGGCGCCGTGGCGGTGTTCGGCGAGGGCGGCGAGGTTGACGTCATTGCCCGCCAGGCCCGCCACCGGCTCTCCGTCCGCGCCGCGGATGCCCGCCTCGGCCAGGCTCCGGGTGAACAGCTCGCGCACGGGCGCGCCCGCGGGCCACGCGATGTGCAGCGGGTTGAGCGCGGTGCCCTCCGGTTCGGCGACCGCGGACGGGACGGCCAGACCGGCGCCCACACAGCGGCGGCCGGTCTCGCGCAGCAGTTGGGCCCCGGCCTCGACGACCGCGTCGAGGACATGGGCCGGGTCGGCGGGCACGGTCATACAGCCGGGGGCGGTGGCGACGATCCGGCCGCCGAGCCCGACGAGCGCGGCACGGAATCCGTCGGTGTGCACCTGGGCGGCGAGCGCGACGGGCCCGCGGGGCGCGATCGTGAGCCGGTGCGAGGGCCGGCCCTGCGATCCGGCGGAGCCCAGCGGCCGCGAGTCGACCTGGATCAGGCCGAGCGCCTCCAGTTCGGCGGCGACGGCGCCCGCGGTCGCGCGGGTCACGCCGAGTTCGGCTGTGAGCACCGCGCGGGTGGGGGCTCGGCCGGTGTGTACGAGCTCCAGTGCCGGGCCAAGAGCGCTTCGGCCGCGCTCGAGCCTTGTCCGTGTCTGGGTCACGCCCCTATTCTCACTTTGTGCCGACGCCAAACAAAACACGGACGGCCATTCCGGGGAGGCGGCGCTCCGGCGCCATGGATCGCGACCTCACCCAACTCCGTGCCGCCATCACCGCCTTCTTCGCCCTCGACGGCTTTGTGTTCGCCGGGTGGGTAGCCCGTATTCCCGCGATCAAGGACCAGACCGACGCCTCCGCCGGTGCGCTCGGGCTGGCTCTGCTCGGCGTGTCCGCGGGCGGGGTGGCCACCATGATGGCCACCGGACGGCTCTGCCGCCGCTTCGGCAGCCATCCGACGACGGTGGCGGCCGGGATGCTGTTCTCGCTCAGCGTCGCGCTGCCTCCACTGGCCCACTCCGCACCGGCCCTCGGCCTGGTGCTGCTCGTCTTCGGCACGGGGTTCGGCGCGCTCAATGTCGCCATGAACAGTGCGGCCGTCGACCTCATCGCCGCGCTCCGCCGCCCCGTCATGCCCGGCTTCCACGCGGCCTTCAGCCTGGGCGGCATGGCCGGGGCGGGGCTGGGCGGGATGATCGCGGACCAGCTCTCCCCCACCCGCCATCTGGTGCTGCTCGCGGCCGTCGGGCTGGCGCTCGCGGCGGTCGCGGGCCGGACGCTGATCCGTCTGCCGGTGCCCGTGCCGTCCGAGGCGGGTGCGCCCCCGGCGGAGGGACCCCGGTCCGCGTCCGCCACGAACCCCGGGCGCCGGCTCGTCGCCGTCTTCGGTCTGATCGCGCTGTGCACGGCGTACGGCGAGGGCGCGATGGCCGACTGGGCCGCGCTCCACCTCCACCAGGACCTCGACGCCTCCGCGGGGGTCGCCGCCGCGGGCTACTCGGTCTTCGCCCTGATGATGGCCGTCGGCCGGCTGTCCGGCACCGCCCTGCTCGAACGGCTCGGCCAGACGCGGGCGTTGATCACGGGCGGCGCCACGGCCGCGGTCGGCATGCTGCTCGGCTCGCTCGCGCCGACGATCTGGCTCGCGCTCCTCGGCTTCGCGGTGACCGGGCTCGGGCTGGCCAATCTCTTCCCGGTCGCAGTCGCGCGGGCGGGCGCGCTGACCGGGCCGGGCGGGGTCGCGGCGGCCTCCACGCTCGGCTACGGCGGAATGCTGCTCGGCCCGCCCACGATCGGCTTTCTCGCGGACTGGTTCTCGCTGCCCGCCGCGCTCACCACGGTCGCGGCGCTGGCGGCCGTGGCGGCGATCGTCGCGTACGGAACGCGCAACGCCACACGAGCGACCGGAGGCTGAACTTCTCGTTCGCTCTTTCCTGTTCGGACTTTCTTGTTCGCCGGGCCCCGGCTGTCAGTGGCGGCTGGCAGACTTCCGGCATGGAGACCGCTGAGCTGATCGAGATCGTGGACCGCGAGGGCCGGCTGCTGGCCGACACCGCGGCCAAGGCCGGGGTGGCCGCCCCGGTGCCCACCTGTCCCGACTGGCGGGTCCGTGACCTGCTGTCCCACCTCGGCCGAGTACAC
This sequence comes from Streptomyces sp. NPDC005393, assembly GCF_040606675.1. Lineage (NCBI taxonomy): Bacteria > Bacillati > Actinomycetota > Actinomycetes > Kitasatosporales > Streptomycetaceae > Streptomyces > Streptomyces sp. NPDC005393. The sequence goes on from NZ_JBEXFG010000020.1 coordinate 20,080, forward strand.
AGCTGGGCCGCCCGGTTCGTCGGCGAGGGCCTGACGGACCCGGTTCGGCCGTCCGTGGAACCGGCGCCGGCCGACGCCGAGCTGGTGCCGTGGTACCGGGAGACCCATCGCCGGCTGGTCGAGACCCTCACCGAAGCCGATCCGGAAGTGGAGTGCTTCACCTTCCTGCCCGGGCCCGCTCCCCTGGCGTTCTGGGCCCGGCGGCAGGCCCATGAGACGGCCATCCACCGGGTGGACGCGGAATCCGCGGCGGGCATGGACTTTTCGCCCCTCGACCCGGCCTTCGCTGCGGACGGGATCGATGAGCTGCTGTCCGGCTTGCACAGCCTGGAGCGGAGCCGGTTGCGTACGGACACCCCGCGCACCCTCCGCTTCCGGGCCACCGACCAGGACGCGGTCTGGACGGTATGGGTGTCGGACGGCGTGCCGCGGACCGAGCTCAATGACGACGGGGTGGCGGACTACGAGCTCAGCGGGCCGGTCGCCGATCTCTACCTCGCCCTGTGGAACCGGCTGCCGCACTCCGCGCTGAGCGGTAAGGGCGATCTGGAGCTGGCCGCGCTGTGGCGTGAGCGGGGAGCCATCTGAGGCCCCGGCCGCTGCGGTTACCAGCGAGTAACAAGTCGTGTTAGCTTCACACCATGTCTCGACGAACGATGTCCGCGCGGACCCTGCGCCGCGCCATGAACTGGTGGCCGCCGTATCTGTTCGCCGGCGTACGAGTGCTGCACCTCGCCGACGACTGGAGCAGCGCCCGGGTCCGGCTGCGGCTGCACCGCTTCAACACCAACTATGTGGGGACCCACTTCGGCGGCTCGCTCTTCGCGATGGGCGACCCGTTCTGGATGCTGCTGACGATGAACCGGCTCGGCCGGGAGTACGTGGTGTGGGACAAGGCCGGCGAGATCGAGTTCGTCTCGCCCGGCCGCGGCGATGTGTTCGCCGACTTCAAGCTCACCGAGGACCGGCTGGAGGAGATCCGCGAGGCGACCGAGGACGGCGGCAAGGCGCTGCCGTGGTTCGAGAACGACGTGGTCGCCGCGGACGGCACGGTCGTGGCGCGGGTACATAAGCAACTCTATGTGCGCCGCAAGCGTCTGGACGGACAGCAGGACAGGGCCGAGAGGACCACGACCGGCTGACCAGACAGAGGGCTGATGCCAGATGACCGGACCCCGCTCACAGGCCGACCGTGACGCGCTCACCGTCGAGATCGTCTTCGCCGTCGTCACGGCCGGTCTGCTGGCGGCCGTCCTCTTCTTCGCCATCGCGAGCCCCGCGCTCTTCGGCGATCCGGGCCGGACCCAGGAAGCGGCCTGGCTGACAGCGGCCACCGCCGCGGCCACCGCCGGATTCGCCCTCCGCATCGTGCACGTTCTGTGGTATCTCCCGTGGAAGAGACGCGAATGACCATGGACCGGCGGCAGGGGCCATGGCAGTGCGCGGGGGTGCGCTGGGACCCCCGCTCCGGGCCCGCGCTTATCTGGCGCCATCCGGTCCGCGGTGAGCGGGTCTCCCCGCTGGCACCCGACCGCCCGCTCGCCTTCACCACCGGACCACGGCGCACGTGCGTCGGCGTCCGCAGGGGCGCCCGGCATACGCCCTGTCCGGCCGGGGCCGAGGTCTCGGCGTCCGCCGTCTCGGCCCAGTGCCCGGACTGCGCCCGGCTGGACCGCTCGTACTCTGTCGCCGCCGACACCCGCACGGACGATCCGCGCCCGTACGACGTCTATCTCGCCTGGTTCGGCCCGGAGCTGATCAAGGTCGGCATCACCGCGGCCGAGCGCGAGGGCGCACGGCTGCTCGAACAGGCCGCGCTCTCCTACGCCCTGCTCGGCCGCGGCCCGCTGATGGCCGCGCGCCGCGCGGAGGCCGTGCTGGGCGCCGCGCTCGGCGTCCCGGACCGCTTCCCCTACGCCGCCAAGCGCGGCGCCCGAGAGGCACCGCCGCCCCTGGAGCGCCGCGCGGCCGAGCTCGCCGCGCTCCATGAGCGGGCGCGCGCCCTGGGCGTCCTGCCGGAGTCGCTGACCCGCGCGGCGTTCGAGCCGGTGCACCACGACGCGGCGTTCCATCTGGACCGGGTGCGCCCCGCGCACGGGGTGATCCTGCTCGCCGCCGAGAGCACGGTGGCGGGCCGGATCGAGGCGGTGGCGGGCCCGGACATCCATCTGACCGCGACGGACGGCCGGACCCTGCTGCTGGACGCCCGCCGGCTGGCGGGCTGGCCGCTGGCGGCCGCCACCGCGGACGCCGTGACGACGGCGCCGGTGGCCGTACCCGAGCGGGCGCCCGAGGGCCCCGACGCGCTGTTCTGACGATCGGGGCCCCCACCGCGGGATACCCGGCCCGGGTCAGCCGAGCCAGCCCGGCCGCACCAGCCCCGTCTCATAGGCGAGGACGACGAGTTGGGCACGGTCACGCGCGCCCAGCTTGACCATCGTCCGGCTCACATGGGTCTTGGCGGTGAGCGGGCTCACGACGAGCCGCCGGGCGATCTCCTCGTTCGACAGGCCCATGCCGACCAGGGCCATCACCTCCCGCTCGCGCTCGGTCAGTCCGGCGAGCACCGACGCGGGCGCGGGCGCCTTCGAGCGGGCCGCGAACTCGGCGATGAGGCGGCGGGTGACCCCGGGCGACAGCAGCGCGTCTCCGTCGACGACGGCGCGCACGGCGCGCAGCAGCTCCTCCGGCTCGGTGTCCTTGACCAGAAAGCCGGAGGCGCCCGAGCGGATCGCCTCGAAGACGTACTCGTCGAGCTCGAAGGTGGTCAGCATGACCACCTTCACCGCGCCGAGCGCCGGGTCCTCGGTGATCCGGCGGGTCGCGGCGAGGCCGTCGAGCAGCGGCATACGGATGTCCATGAGGACGACGTCGGGGCGCTGTTCGCGCACCATACCCAGCGCCTGCTCCCCGTCGGCGGCCTCGCCGACCACCTCGACATCCGGCTGGGCGGCCAGCAGGGCACGGAACCCGGCCCGGACCAGGATCTGGTCATCGGCGAGCAGTACGCGCATCACGTTGTCTCCTCACACTTCCTCCCTGTTCACCCGGGTCACCAGCGGAATCCTCGCGCGGACGCGGAAGCCGCCGTCCGGGCGGGGGCCCGCCTCCACCGTGCCGCCGAGGGCGGCGGCTCGCTCGCGCATGCCGACCAGGCCGTTGCCGCCGCCCGTCGGACCGTCCGCGGTCGCCGGGCCGTCGTCGTCCACCCGCAGCTCCAGCTCGCCCGGGGCGTAGCGCAGCAGGACGCGGGCGGTCCGGGAGCCGGAGTGGCGGACGATATTGGTCAGCGCCTCCTGGACGATACGGAAGGCCGCGAGGTCGGTGCCGGGCGGCAGGGCGGTGCGTTCGCCCGCCACCTCCACCCGCACCGCGAGCCCCGCGCTCGCCGCCTGTTGGGTCAGCTCCTCCAGACGGTCCAGACCGGGCGCGGGCGAGCGCGGCGCGGCGCCGGACGACCGCAAAGTGTCGAGCACCTGGCGGACCTCGCCCAGCGCCTCCTTGCTGGCCGCCTTGATGGTGGTCAGCGCGGTACGGGCCTGCTCGGGGTCCTGGTCGAGGAGAGCGAGGCCGACCCCCGCCTGCACATTGATGACCGAGATGCTGTGGGCGAGCACGTCGTGCAGCTCACGGGCGATCCGCAGCCGCTCCTCGTCCGCCCGGCGCCGCGCCGCGGCCGCCCGCTCGGCCCGGTCGCGGGCCCACTGTTCACGCCGTACGCGGACGAGTTCGGCCGCGGCGACGACCGCCACCGCCCAGGCCGCGATCCCCAGCTCCTGCCCCCACGCGGCGGGCCCGTCGCCCGCCGGGGGGAGTCGGCGGTAGAGCCAGTGGCCGATGAGCAGATGGCTCAGCCAGAGCAGTCCGAGGGCGCTCCAGGCGGCGATCCGCTGCCCGGCGGCGACGGCGGCCACGCACGCGGCGACGAGGCTGAGGAAGACCGGGCCGTACGGATATCCGGCGGCGAGGTAGACCGCGGTCACCGCCGCCGTACCGAACACGGCGATCCGGGGGTGGCGGTGGCGTACGAGCAGCAGCGCGGGCCCGGCGAGGAGCAGCGCGTAGCCGTACGGGGCGAGATGCGCCCGGGCGGGCTGGCCATGGGCGGCGAACTGGGTTCCGACCACTTGGAAGACCGCGAGGGCCAGCGACGAGCGCCAGGGCGGCCGGGCGGTGGCCGGCGGCTCGGCGCCCTCGCCGCGCCACGGAGCGCGGGCCGGCCACCGGCGCCGCCGGTCCGGCCCGACGCACCACTGTGCCCGCAGGGCCGGGAAATCGCGCATACCCGTAACGCTAGACGGCCCCGGGCGGCGCGGCGTCCGCCCGCGGCGGTGGCCGGGCGTACTCCCGGCGGAGTAACCCGCGACGATCCCGCCGGACAGGGCTCAGCCCCGGTCCGCCGCGCCGCCCAGCCCGGCGGCGCGGGCCAGCGCGGCGGCGGCCTGGCCGAAGAACTCCTCGCGCGCCTCGACCACCTTGGTGAACTGTCCGAAGAGCTCAAAGCTGATCAGGCCGAAGAGCTGCGCCCAGGCCGCGACGAGCGGTGCGAACACGGCGGCGGGCAGGTCGGCGGCGGGCAGGTCGGCGCCGACCGCGTCCGCGATGTTCCGTGCGTCGTCCCGTACGGCCTCCGGCAGGTCCGCCTCCTCGGGTACGCGCAGGGCGCCGGCGGCGTGGGCGTCGCGTGCGACGGAGATCAGGGCGAGGCCGACGCGGGAGGCGGGGGCGATGGTGTCCTGGGGCGCGGCGTAACCGGGCACCGGGGAGCCGTAGATGAGCGCGTACTCATGGGGGTGGGCCAGCGCCCACGCCCGGAGCGCCCGGCAGACCGCGGTCCACCGCTCGACGGGGTCGCCGCCCGGGTCCGTGCGCGCGAGGGCCTGCTCGGCTGCGGCGCCGATCGCGTCGTACGCGTCCACGATGAGCGCGGTCAGCAGCTCGTCCCGGCTGGGGAAGTAGCGGTAGAGGGCGGAGGAGGCCATGCCGAGCTCCCGGGCGACGGCCCGCAGCGACAGCTTGGCCGCGCCCTGGTCCGCGAGCTGGCGGCGCGCCTCTTCCTTGATGGCGGCGGTCACTTCGGTACGGGCCCGTTCCCTGGCCCCTCGGATCGCACTCATGCGGACAGTCTGCCATCCCTGAGGAGCACCGACCAAGAACGAGAGCGTTGCTCTTGCAGTGTTGCTATCGGAGGTGCACACTGCTCTTGAGTGAGAGCAGCGCTCTCAAACGCATCACAGGAGGACCCCATGCCGTCACAGCACTCCATCAAGCCCCGCGGCTTCGAGTCGTCCGTCCACCGCGGTGTGGCCTGGCTCGCCCGGCATGGCGTCAGCCTCTTCGGCACCGCCGAGCTGTCGGTGCTCGGCCGCTCGAGCGGCGAGTGGCGGCGCGTCCCGGTCAACCCGCTGACGCTGGACGGCGAGCGCTATCTGGTGTCGGCGCGCGGGAACGCGCAGTGGGTGCGGAACATGCGGGCGGCGGGCGGCGGACGGCTGCGCAAGGGGCGCAGGACCCAGCCGTTCACCGCCGCCGAGCTCCCCGAGGGCGAGGAGAAGGCGGCGGTGCTCCGTGCCTATCTGGTGCGCTGGGGCTGGGAGGTCGGCGCGTTCTTCGACGGCGTGACCGCCAGGTCCCCCGAGGGCGAGCTCGCCCGGATCGCACCGATGCATCCGGTGTTCCGCATCACGGCGACGGACGGGTGAGCGGTGGCGCCGGAGGCTCCGGCGCCGATGGGGCGTCTACCCCCGGTCCATCGCCGCCAGGGCCCGGCGGGCCGCCGGATGGGTGCGGACGAGGTCGCCCAGGGTCGTGGTGCCGCGGGTGATCTTCGTGAAGGCCCGCCACGCCGGGCGGAAGCCGGTGATCGCCGCGTGGAAGACCCCGGGGCGGCGGGCGAACGCCGCGTACAGCCGCCGCCCGACGCCCATCTCCACGCCCAGCCCCGCCTTGATCGCGAAGGCGTAGTTCAGGGCCTGGCGGCGGGCGTCGACCGCGTCGTGCGCCTCGGCGATCCGCACCGCCCACTCCCCCGCGAGCCGGCCCGAGCGCAGCGCGAAGGAGATCCCCTCACGCGTCCACGGCTCCAGCAGCCCGGCCGCGTCGCCGCACACCAGCACCCGGCCGCGCGACAGCGGCGAATCGTCCGAGCGGCAGCGGGTCAGATGGCCGGAGGAGATGCTCGGCTCGAAGCCGGCGAGGCCGAGCCGGGCGATGAAGTCCTCCAGATAGCGCTTGGTCCCGGCGCCCTCGCCGCGCGCCGAGATGACGCCGACGGTCAGCGTGTCACCCTTGGGGAACACCCAGCCGTAACTGCCCGGCAGCGGGCCCCAGTCGATGAGCACCCGGCCCGCCCAGTCCTCCGCGACCGTCTGCGGAACCGGGATCTCCGCCTCCAGGCCCAGGTCGACCTGGTCGAGCTTCACCCCGACATGCGCCCCTATCCGACTGGCGCTGCCATCGGCGCCGACCACCGCCCGCGCCAGCACCGTCTCGCCGTCCGCGAGCACGACGGCGACCGTGCGCCGGTCGGGCACGGACGGGCCGTGCTGCTCGACGCGGGTGACCGCGGCGCCCGTACGGACGCGGGCGCCCGCGTCCTTGGCCGCCTCGACGAGGCCGGCGTCGAACTCCGGCCGGTTGATGAGCCCGAAGAGCGCGTGCTTGGAGCGGCGGGTACGGGCCAGCCTGCCGTTCATCGAGAAGGTCACCGCGTGCACCCGCTCGCGCAGCGGCAGTTCGAATCCGGGCGGCAGCGCCTCGCGCGAGGGACCGATGATGCCGCCGCCGCACGTCTTGTAGCGCGGCAGCTCGGCCTTCTCCAGCAGCAGCACCCGGCGCCCGGAGCAGGCGGCGGCATACGCCGCGGAGGCGCCCGCAGGGCCCGCGCCCACCACCACGACGTCCCATACCGTCTCATTGTCCGGGGCTGCGTTGTCGCTGCTCACGTGTGGATCCGCTCCCAATCGACCGACCTGATGCGCCTACCGGGCATCCTACGGCGCACCGGCACGCGAACCCGCTGTGGGATGATCGGCCGCACGGACTCAAGCCGTACATAAGTGCCAACGCCGCGCATCCCAGGAGCGTTCCCCCATGGAACAGGCCCTCGCCGCCACCGTCGCCGCCCTGCAGCCCCGCGCCAGAGCCGAACTGGCCGAGCTGGTGGCCTTCAGGTCGGTCGCGGACCCGGCGCAGTTCCCCCGGAGCGAGTGCGAGGCCGCCGCGGCGTGGATCGCGGACGCGCTGCGCGCCGAGGGGTTCGAGGACGTGGCGCTGCTGGACACCCCCGACGGCACCCAGTCCGTCTACGGCTTTCTGCCCGGCCCCGCCACCGATGCCCCGACGGTCCTGCTCTACGCGCACTACGACGTACAGCCGCCGCTCGGCGAGGACGCCTGGCTCACCCCGCCCTTCGAGCTGACCGAGCGCGACGGCCGCTGGTACGGACGCGGCACCGCAGACTGCAAGGGTGGCCTGATCATGCACCTCACCGCGCTGCGCGCGCTCAAGGAGCACGGCGGCGTCCCGGTCAACGTCAAGGTGATCGTGGAGGGTTCGGAGGAGCAGGGCACGGGCGGTCTGGAGCGCTACGCGGAGGCGCATCCCGAGCTGCTGGCGGCCGACGCGATCGTCATCGGCGACGCGGGCAACTTCCGGGTGGGGCTGCCGACGGTCACCGCGACGCTGCGCGGTATGACGCTGCTGCGGGTCTCGGTGGACACCCTGGAAGGCAATCTGCACTCCGGCCAGTTCGGCGGGGCGGCCCCGGACGCGCTGGCCGCGCTGATCCGCATGCTGGACTCGCTGCGCGCCGAGGACGGCACGACGACGGTCACCGGCCTTATGGCGGACGCGGCGTGGGAGGGCCTCCAGTATCCGGAAGAGGGCTTCCGTAAGGACGCCAAGGTGCTCGACGGGGTCGACCTGATCGGCTCGGGCACGGTCGCCGACCGGATCTGGGCGCGCCCCGCGGTCACCGTGCTCGGCATCGACTGTCCACCGGTCGTCGGCGCGACCCCGTCCGTCCAGGCGAGTGCGCGGGCGCTGGTCAGCCTGCGGGTGCCGCCGGGCGTGGACGCGGCCGACGCGAACCGGCTGCTGGCCGCGCACCTCGAGGCCGCCGCGCCGTGGGGCGCGCGGGTCGCGGTGGAGCAGATCGGCCAGGGCCAGCCGTTCCGGGCGGACACCGCGAGCCCGGCGTACGCGGCGATGCGCGAGGCCATGCGCACGGCGTACGACGGCCAGGAGATGGCCATCGCGGGGCAGGGCGGCTCGATCCCGCTGTGCAACACGCTCGCCTCGCTCTATCCGGACGCGGAGATCCTGCTGATCGGGCTGAGTGAGCCGGAGGCGCAGATCCACGCGGTCAACGAGAGTGTCTCCCCGCGGGAGTTGGAGAAGCTCTCGCTCACCGAGGCGCTGTTCCTGGGGAGGTACGCGGCGGGCAAGGGCTGAGCTGATCCCTCCGGGGGCGGGAGAAGGCTCGGAACGGAGCCGCACCACCGGAGCCGCGCCGGTCCTCGGGGGCGGTCCGGCCCCATGGGGGCCGCCTCCGCCCGCACGGCGACGCCGACCGGGCTCGGCCGATCGCTGCGCGGTCGAGCCGGACCGTGGGCCACAGCCGGTCGTCCGGAGCGACCGGCCGGCCAGGGACGGACCGGTCAGCCCACGGGGACACCGGCTTCGAGATACAGCGGGCGGCCCTGTTCGCGGGCGCGCAGCGCCCATCGCAGCCGGCTGAAGCGCACCGGGGGCAGGAGTTCGGCGGCCTCGCTCTCGGTGACGAACCGCCAGCCGCGCAGTTCGGCGCCGGGCAGCAGCACCTCCCGCGCGTCCGCGGCGGTGAGCCGGCCGCCGTCGAACAGCAGCCGCAGGCCCCCGTAGCCGGGCGGTTGGGGCCGCTCCCAGTCGGCGACGAGCAGCCGCAGCGGCTCATCGAGCCGTACGCCCAGCTCCTCGGTCACCTCGCGCAGCCCCGCGCACATCGGGGGTTCGCCGGGTTCGACGACCCCACCGGGGAACTCCCAGCCGGGCTTGTAGGTCGGGTCGACGAGCAGAACCCGGTCGTCCTCGTCGAAGAGCAGGACCCCGGCCGCCAGCGTCTCCGCCGTCGGCTCCGGGGTCTGCACGATGTCGCAGCTCCCGGCGCCCTCGCGGACGGCGTCCGCGATGTGTTCGGCGGTCTGGCGCGGGGTGAGCCCGGTGGTGTCCACGACATGCGCGTCGGTGGTCAGCCAGTCCAGGGCCGCGTGGTAGGGCGCGAGGTGATCCAGGCACCACCGGCGGACGGACTCACTCGCGTCCGCGTCGCCGGGGATCTCCTCGCGCTCGGCTATTCGCTCGCGAAGGATCGTTTCGTCGGTATGCAGCAGAACATGCCGCACGGGGATCCTGCGGGCGGCGAAGCCACCGAAGATCTCATCCCGGTACTCCTGTCTGAGGACCGTCATCGGGACCACGAGCGGGCCGCCGACCTCCGCGATCAGCGCCGCTCCGGTGTCCACCACCAGCCGTCGCCAGGAGGGCAGGTCCTGATAGTCGGACACCTGTTCAAGGCGCTTGCGCGGCAGCATCATCCGCAGACCGTTGCCGACCAGCTCCGGGTCGTAGAAAGTGCTGCCGGGCATGAAGTCCACCAACTCGCGGGCCGCGGCGGTCTTACCCGCGCCGAACGCACCGTTCAGCCAGACGATCACTTTTCCCCCTATTCCATCGCCTCCTGACAGTTGCCCGCATCACCCTGCCGCGGAAACGCGCGAACGCGGGGGAAGCCCGGATCGCGCCGCCGCCAGGCGGCGGCGCGGGGTCCTCGCGTCAGGGGGCGCGGCGGTCACGGGCCCGGGTGACCGGCGCGGTGTCAGCCCTTGCTGGCGCCGAGGGTGAGTCCGGCGATGAAGTGCCGCTGGAGGAGCAGGAAGACCAGCACCGTGGGAAGCGCCACCAGCACCGAGCCCGCCGCGAGCAGGTTGTAGTCCGTGAAGAACTGGCCGCGGAGATTGTTGAGCGCGGAGGTGACGGGCAGCTTGTCGCCGTCGGAGATGAAGACGAGCGCCCACAGGAAGTCGTTGTACATCCAGGTGAATTGCAGCGTGGCGAGGGCCGCGAGCGCCGGGCGGCACAGCGGAAGGGTGATGCGCCAGTACTGCGTCCACACCCCGGCGCCGTCCACCCGCGCCGCCTCGATGATGTCCCCGGGAAGGGTACGCATGAAATTGGCGAGGACGAAGACGCAGAAACCGATCTGGAAGGCGACCTGCACGGCGATCACCGCCCAGTAGGAGTCGTACATCGTCATCGAGTCCGACATCCAATAGGGCAGGTTGATCTTGGTGAAGAGCACATAGAGCGGGGTGACGATCACCTGCTGCGGCAGCAGATTCCCCGCCGTGAACACCATCAGCAGGACCAGTCCGCCGCGCATGTTCAGCCGGGTGACGGCGAAGGCGACGAAGGAGGCCAGAAACAGCGTCAGCAGCACCCCGGGCACCGCGATGATGAGCGAGTTGACGAAGTACTTGCTCATTCCGGAGTCGCTGAACGCCTGCTTGTAGTAGTCGAACGACAGATGGCGCGGCAGCGAGAAATAGCCGTACCTGGCGGTCTCCTGATACGGGCGCAGTGAGGCGTAGACGGCGAGCAGCAGCGGGGCGAGAAAGGCCAGCGAGACGGTCATCAGGAAGGCGTGCAGCCCGAGCCGTCCGGGCCGCACCCGGCGCCGGCCCGGTGCGGCCGCCGGGGCCACCGCCCGTACGGGGGCGGTCTGGGTGACGGTCATCCCTTCTTCTCCCCTCGCAGCTCCTGGACCAGATAGGTCACGATGAATCCCAGGGACACGGTCAGCAGGACGACGGCGATGGCGGAGCCGAAGCCGATCCGGCTGGCCTCGCCGACGATGTTGTCGGTGACGAGCACGGAGAGCAGCTCGAGTCCGTTACGGCCGTGGTTGATGGCGTAGACGATGTCGAAGGCGCGCAGCGCCTCGATCACCGTGATGACGCCGACGATGACATTGACCGGCCGCAGCGTGGGCAGGACGACCCGGAAGAAGATCTGGGTCTCGCTCGCGCCGTCGATCGCGGCGGCTTCCTTGAGTGAGGGGTCCACGGATTTCAGCCCGGCCAGATAGAGGATCATCACATATCCGGTGTGCCGCCAGGCCGCGGCGATGAGCACCACCCAGATATTGAGGTCGGGGTCGCCGAGCCAGTCCACCGGGTTGTTCTTGTCGGCGAGAATCGCGTTGAGCGCACCCTGGTCACGGGAGAAGACCAGCTGCGCGATAAAGCCGACGATGGCGAGCGAGAGCACCACCGGCATATAGAGGGTGGACTGGTAGAAGCGGCTGAACCGGACGCCCTTGTCGAGGAGCACGGCCAGCAGCAGTCCGAACGGTGTGGCGACGCAGCCGAGAAAGGCCACCCACAACAGGTTGTTGCGGACGGCGGGCCAGAACGGCGGATAGTCGGTGAAGAGGGTCTTGTAGTTGTCGACGCCGACCCAGTGGAGATCGCCGATCCCGTCCCAACTGGTGAAGGAGAGACCGATGGAGGCCAGGGTCGGGCCCCAGACCAGGGCCAGGTCGAGCAATACGGGTATGCCCAGCAGCACGCCGATGACGGCGAGGTCGCGGGAGGTGAACCTCCGCGGCCCCCGCCGTCCGGCACGCCGCACGCGGATGAGCGGCACTGCGCGGATCTCCTAGTCGCCGGCGAAGATGGTCTTCTTCTGGGATTCGATGTCCTTGGTCAGGGAGTCGATGTCGTCCGGCTTGTTGATGAACTGCTGGATCGCCCGGATCATGACCTGCGACGCGAAGTCGGGCCGGGTGTCGCGGTCCATGAACTGCGAGATCTGCTTGGCGCCGGAGACGAGGTCGACGGCCTTCTTCTGGAGCGTGTTGTACGAGGAGGTGGACGCCTTGCTGTTGACCGCGATGTTGTTCGGGTCCCGCTTCAGGTAGATCTCCTCGGCGGCCGGAGTGGCGAGGTACTTGAGCAGCTCCTCGGCCTCCTTCTGCTTCTTGGACTTCTTCGCCAGCAGAAAGCCGTCGATCGGTGCTTCCACCGCGTCCTGGCCGTAGGCGGAGTCGATCTCGGGGAAGGGGAAGAAGTCGAGATCCTCGCGGTCGGCCTCGGCGAACTGCTGGCCCGGGTGGGGAAGCCCGAACACCGCCATGCCCGACTTCTTCTGGGCGAGGCTCTGTGCCGCCTCCTGCCAGGTCCGTCCGTTGGCGCCCTTCTGGTGGTACGGCATCAGGCCGCGCCACAGGTCGAAGACGTGTCTGACCCTGCGATCGGTCCAGGACTCCTTGCCGCCCATCAGCGAAACATGGAAGTCGTAGCCGTTGGCCCGCATATTGAGATAGTCGAAGGTCCCCATGGCGGGCCAGCCGTCCTTGTCGCCGAAGGCGATGGCGTCGAGCCCGTCCTTGTCCATGCGCTTGGCGAGCGCCCGGTACTCGTCAAAGGTCGTGGGGATCTCATAGCCGTGCTGCTTGAAGACGCTCTTCCGGTAGAAGACCGCCCACGGGTAGTAGTAGTACGGCACGAAGTACTGTTTGCCGTCCCTGCCCGTGGACTGCGCCTTGAGCGCGTCGGAGAAGCCGTCGAAGCCCTTCCAGAGATCGCTGATCTCGGCGAGCTGCCCCTGCTGGGCAAAGAACTGCATGCGGTAGCCGGCGAACCACATGAAGACGTCGTCCGGAGTGCCCTTCAGATAGCGGTTGATGCCCTCCTGAAAGGCCTCGTGATTGACGGTGTTTACCTTGAGCTTCTTGTCCGACTTCTTCTCGTACGCGTTGAACACCTCGGCGAACGCCTTGCGCGGCACGGCGTCCGAGGCGTTGGAGCCGATCTTCACTTCCTTGCTGGGCCCACCGCAGGCGGTGAGCAGCGCCGGGAGGGCGACCGCCCCGGCTCCGACCGCACTGCCCCGAAGCAGAGCACGGCGGGAGATCCGATGTCCTGACGATGACTGTGCCATGGCCCCCTCCACAGAGGTTCAATCAAACACAACCGAACGCGGGTGAGTGGATCTCACCCGCCGAATGGGCCTACCGTCAAGGGTTTTGACGAGGTATCGAACAACTGTTATCGCTTCTCTTCCAACAGACTCCAACAGGGTCTACCGTAAACGCTCGCATGTGACGCTTCCATGACGCTGCGTCACCCGTTGAGAACGGAGGACCCGCACCATGCGCCACCGCTCTTTGCGTACCGCGAGACAGAGAATCATCGGAGGGCTGAGCGTCGGCTTGCTCGCCACGCTCGGCCTTGCCGTCCCGGCCGCCGCCCATGCGCCCCGTACGACCGAGGCCACCGCGCCGGCCTCCGCCCCGGCCTCGGCATCGAGGGCCGCATCCGGCGAGGGGTCCGCCCTCACCCCTCCGATGGGCTTCAACAACTGGAACTCCACCCACTGCCGGGCGGAGTTCAACGAGGCGATGGTCGAGGGCATCGCCGACATCTTTGTCGCGAAGGGGCTGAAGGACGCCGGATACCAGTACGTCAACCTCGACGACTGCTGGGCGCTGCCCCAGCGCGACGCCGACGGCAAGCTCGTCCCGGACCCCGCGCGCTTCCCCAGCGGCATCAAGGCCGTCGCCGACTATGTCCACTCCAAGGGGCTGAAGCTCGGCATCTACACCAGCGCGGGCACCAAGACCTGTGACAGGGCCGGCTTCCCCGGGGCGCTCGGCCATGAGAGGTCCGACGCCCAGCAGTTCGCCGACTGGGGCATCGACTACCTCAAGTACGACAACTGCAATAACCAGGGCGTCGACGCCAAGCAGCGCTATCGCGCCATGCGCGACGCCCTCAAGGCCGCCTCCGAAACCACCGGCCGTCCGATCGTCTACAGCATCTGCGAATGGGGCCAGAACAAGCCCTGGGAGTGGGCCGCGGACGTCGGCCACCTCTGGCGCACGACGGGCGACATCAGCGACAGCTGGGGCAGCATGCTGTCGATCGCCAAGCAGAATCTGCCGCTCGCCCCGTACGCCGGGCCCGGCCACTGGAACGACCCCGACATGCTGGAGGTGGGCAACGGCGGTATGACGGACACCGAGTACCGCAGCCACTTCTCGCTGTGGTCCGTCATGGCCGCACCGCTGCTGATCGGCACCGATCTGCGCAAGGCCACCCCGGAGACCTATGAGATCCTCGGCAACCGCGAGGTCATCGCGGTCGACCAGGACCCGCTGGGCAAGCAGGGGACCGTGGTCTCCTCCGAGGGCGGGCGCTGGGTCATCGCCAAGCAGCTCGCGGACGGCAGCCGTGCCGTCGCCCTCTTCAACGAGACCGACCGGGCGCGGCACATAGCCACCACGGCCGCCGCGGTCGGCCTGGACCACGCGCCCGCGTACCGGCTGCGCGACCTGTGGCGGCATCAGGACTACAACACCGCCGGAGCCGTGACGGCCACCGTCCCGGCCCATGGCACGGTGCTCTACCGCATCTCCCCCGACCGGCGCTGGGCCTCCTACCCGCCCGCTGTCGAGCTCGGCGGCGAGGGTGCGTCGTTGACCGAGGCCGGGGCCACGGCCCAGGTCGATACGGTCCTCACCGACCTGGGCCGCACGCCGGCCCGCCGGGTCGCGGTCCGGCTCACCGGCCCCGACGGCTGGCGGATCCGGGCCGTCTCCCCGACCCGGGCCGGTTCGCTGCCCACCGGCAAGAAGCTGACGACGCGCTGGCGGATCACCGCGCCCGCCGACGCCGAGCCCGGTGCGTACGATCTGACGGCCGGCGCCGACTACCGCTCGCCGAGTGGCGCCAAGGCCACCGCGCGGCTGGTCTCGACGGTCCATGTGGTGGTGCCCCCGCCCTCCGGCACCTCGTACGCGAGCGATCTGCCGTGGCTGAGCGCCCTCAATGGCTGGGGCCCGGTCGAGAAGGACACCAGCGTCGGCGAGAGCGCGGCGGGTGACGGTCATCCGATCACCCTCGGAGGCACCGTGCACGCCAGGGGCCTGGGCGTGCACGCGCCCAGCGAGGTCACGTACTACACGGGCGGCCGGTGTACGGCCTTCACGGCCCGGGTCGGCGTGGACGACGAGGAGGGGGCCGCCGGGACGGTCGCGTTCGAGGTCTGGGCCGACGATACGAAGGTCGCGTCGACCGAGGCGCTGACCAACACCGATGCCGCCAAGGCCGTCACGGCCGCCATCGCCGGGGCCAAGACGGTCCGGCTGGTCGTCACCGACGGCGGGGACGGGGTCACCAGCGACCACGGGGACTGGGCCGACGCGGCCTTCCGTTGCTGAAACCGCTGACGCGCCCCTTATGGCCGGCCCCTTCCCCCACCGCCCTCAGCACTCGGGCAGCCCGGGAAGGGGCCGGTCGTTGTCCCCGCCCTTGGCATAGGCACACCCCGCTGTTGCCGTTGTGGCGCCGGACAGGACGTGGGGCCAGGGTGACAGCGCGGCTCAACCACCGGTCGGGGGCGGGCCGGCCGGGCCGAAACCCTCCAGCCGCATCTCCTGGGCCGCCGCGGCGGCCGCGCCGACGAGCCCCGCGTCGGTGCCCATCTGCGCGGGTACGACGTCCAGTCCCTGGACGAACGACAGCGTCGCGTAGTCGCGCAGGGCGCGCCGCAGGGGCGCGAAGAGCACGTCCCCGGCGCCCGCCACCCCGCCGCCGATGACCGCCACCTCGATCTCCACGAGCGTCGCGGTCGCGGCGATCCCGGCGGCCAGGGCCTGTGCGGCGCGCTCGAAGGAGGCCCGTGCGACCGGGTCGCCGTCCCGCGCGGAGACGGCGACGGCCTCGGCGCTGGTGTCCCCGTCCGGGCCCGGGAGCCAGCCGTCGCGCAGGGCGCGGCAGGCAATGTTGGGGCCGCTGGCGATGCGTTCGACACAGCCACGCCCGCCGCACGGGCACAGGTCCCCGTCCAGGTCGACGCTGATGTGGCCGATGTGCCCGGCGTTGCCGGTCGGGCCGGGGTGCAGCCGGCCGCCCAGCACCAGCCCGCCGCCCACCCCGGTGGACACGACCATGCACAGCGCGTCCGTACGCCCGCGTGCCGCGCCCTGCCAGTGCTCCGCGGCGGTCATCGCCACCCCGTCGCCCACCAGCGTCACCGGCAGCGTGCCGGTCGTCTCCCGGACCCCGGCGACCAGGGGGAAGTCGCGCCAGCCGGGGATGTTGACGGGGCTTACGGTGCCCACGGAGGCGTCCACCGGGCCCGCGCTGCCGATCCCTACCGCGGCGACCCGCGACCAGTGGGCGGTGCCCGACAGCTCCTCGAGGACCGCGGAGACCTGCCGCATCACCGTCGCGCCGTCCTCCTGGGCGGGGGTGGCGCGGCGGGCCCGTGCGACCAGCTTGCCGCTGCCGTCCACCAGGGCGCCCGCGATCTTGGTACCGCCGATGTCCAGCGCGGCGATGAGGTCACGTGGCATGCTGTCGACTCTCCTGGTGGGCCTGGGTGCCATCGGTGTGCGACAACAGTCTTCCTGCCGCTGACAACGTTGTCCAGCAGCTATGCTCGACACCCTTCCCCCATGCCGACCAGCGACGGGACGAGCGCACCGTGACCGACACCGCCCCGGGTACCGCCAGCCGCACCCCCGCACGCCGCTACGGCACCCGGCCCACGATGAAGGATGTCGCCGCGCGCGCCGGGGTCGGCCTCAAAACCGTCTCCAGAGTCGTCAACGGCGAGGCGGGCGTCACCCCCGACACCGAACGGCGCGTCCAGGAGGCCATCACCGCGCTGGGCTTCCGCCGCAACGACAGCGCCCGCATCCTTCGCAAGGGCCGCACCGCGAGCATCGGCCTGGTCCTGGAGGATCTGGCCGACCCCTTCTACGGACCGCTGAGCCGCGCCGTCGAAGAGGTCGCCCGCGCCCATGGCGCGCTGCTGATCAACGGCTCCAGCGCCGAGGACCCCGAGCGCGAGCAGGAGTTGGTGCTCGCCCTGTGCGCGCGCCGGGTCGACGGTCTCGTCGTCATCCCGGCCGGCGATGACCACCGCTATCTGGCCCCCGAGATTGCGGCCGGGGTCGCGACCGTCTTCGTCGACCGCCCGGCGGGCCGGATAGACGCCGACGCGGTGCTCTCCGACAGCTTCGGCGGCGCGCGCGACGCCGTGGCCCATCTGATCGCCCACGGCCACCGCCGGATCGGCTTCCTCGGCGACCAGCCGACCATCCACACCGCCGCCGAGCGGCTGCGCGGCTACCACGCGGCGATGGGCGACGCCGGGCTGCCGGTCCATGACGCCTGGGTCTCGCCCGGCCCCACCGACCCGGAGCGGGTACGGGCCGCGGCCACCGCCATGCTGGACGCCGCGGAGCCGGTCACCGCGCTCTTCGCGGGCAACAACCGGGTGACGGTCACCGTCGTACGGGTGCTCGCCGAGCGCCCCGAGCCCGCTCCCCCCGTCGCCCTCGTCGGCTTCGACGACTTCGAGCTCGCCGATCTGCTCTCCCCCGGCATCACCGTGATAGCCCAGGACTCGGCCCGGCTCGGCCGCACCGCCGCCGATCTGCTCTTCCGCCGGCTCGACGGCGCGGGGGGCGACCCGCGGCGGGTCGTGCTGCCGACCCGGCTGATCGCCCGAGGCTCCGGCGAGCTCCCCCCGGCGGCGCCCTCCGCGCCCTGAACGGACCCGCCCCGGTTGCCCCGGTGCCCGGCCGCCCGCAGGGTGGGTGCGGAGGGCCGGGACCCGAAGTGGCGGAACGAGGGAGACGCGATGGGCGGGCGCCGAATGCGGACGATCTGCGCGGTGAGCCTCATGGCCGTGCTGGCGCCGGCGGCGGCCGGCTGCTCGGACGGCGGTGGCGAGCCGTCGTCCGCGGTGTCCCGGGCCTCCGCCGCCATCCGGTCGGCGGAGGCCTCCGCGAAGGCCGGGCTGAAGAAGATCAAGGGCGGGGCCAACGCCAAGGGCGACGTGAAGGCCGGGTCCGTCTCGCTCGACAAGAGCGGACGGGCCATGGCCCGGATCACCATCACCAACAAGAGCCATGACACGGCGGACTACGCGATCGAGGTCAACTTCCGCGATGCGGACGGGGACCTGGTGGACGCCACACTCCTGCGGGTCCCCTCGGTCCGCCCGCACACCCCGAAGAAGGCCGTCGCCCGCAGCCACCGCAAGCTCACCGGCCACATCACGGCACAGATCGGCCACGCGGTGCGCTACTGAGCACCGCGCGGCCGAACCTTCTCAGGCGGCGAGCACCTTGGCCTTGGCGCGCTCGTACTCCTCGGCTGTGAGGTCGCCGTGATCCTTCAGCTCCACGAGCCGCGACAGTTCCTCCGCGCGACCGGCCCCGGCGGTCGTGCGCACGAACTCCCGGAGCTCCTCCTCGGCCTGCTCGGCCCGCTTCATCTCGCGCCGGCCCATCTCACGGCCCCGTGCGATCAGGTACACGAAGACGCCGAGGAACGGCAGCAGGATGACGAAGGCCGTCCAGCCCGCCTTGGCCCAGCCGCCCAGCGAGTCGTCGCGGAAGAGATCGGTGAACACGCGGAAGAGCAGGAACAGCCACAACACCCAGAGAAAGACCCACATCGTGGTCCAGAAAACATTCAGCAGCGGGTAGTCCATCGTGTGCCTCCCGT
Source organism: Streptomyces sp. NPDC005393 (assembly GCF_040606675.1). Lineage (NCBI taxonomy): Bacteria > Bacillati > Actinomycetota > Actinomycetes > Kitasatosporales > Streptomycetaceae > Streptomyces > Streptomyces sp. NPDC005393. The sequence continues at coordinate 38,646 of NZ_JBEXFG010000020.1, forward strand.
CGGACACGCCCGGCGGGTCCGCAAGGCCCCGCCAAGGCCCCACGTCTTCAGCCTACGTCGCCGGAGTACTGCCGCAGGCGACGTGAGGGCCCGGTCGGCGCAGCACCGGATGCCGTGCGGCGACCGGTGCGTACGAATGGAGACACCTCGGACGGTGGGAAGGGCGGGCCATGGATCTCCAGATTCTCCCGCTCGCCATCACCATGATGGCGGGCCCGCAGATCGTGGCCGCCGTCGTTCTGGTGACCACCGCGCGGCCGGTCCGCGTCTCCCTGGCGTTTCTGCTCGGGGTGGCGTTCGCGACGACGCTGGGGGTCGCCATCGCACGGCGGATCTTCGGGCTGCTGGGCAGCGTGGTCGCGCCGGGCAGCCCGTCCGACCGCGGGGCGTTCGAAACCGTCCTCCAACTGGTGCTGGTGGGGCTGCTGGTGGTGGTCGCGGTGAAGAACTATGTGAAGCGGGAGACGGTCGAGCCTCCGAAGTGGCTGGGCTCGCTGATGAGGGCGGGCCCCTACAGGGCGTTCATGACGGGTCTTCTGATCATCCTGGCCATGCCGTCCGACATCGTGGTCATGCTGACCGTGGGAGCGTCCTTGCGGCAGCACGGGGCGGGCCTGGTGTCGGCGGTGCCGTTCATCGCCGCCACCGTGCTGATCGCCGCACTGCCGCTGCTGGTCTATCTCCTCTTCCGGAAGCGGGCACGGCGGGCGATGCCCCGGGTCCGCGAATGGCTCACCACCCACAGCTGGGCGGTCAATATCGCCGCCTGCCTGATCTTCATCGTGCTCATCCTGAGCCCCTGACGACCACCCCTGACAACCGCCCCTAACGACTGCCACGGGCCGCCCCGGTGCGGCCCGTGGCGGCCAATAGCGCGATCAGCGCGAGCGCGGCGAGCAGGACCAGCACCAGGAAGAGCACCGTCAGCGCGGTGGGGTGGTTCCACAGGGCGAACACCCCGGCGGGCACCAGCAGCGCCGCGGTCGTCAGCCCCCGCCGGTGGTCCGCGGTCCAGGTCCCGGCCCGTCCCGTCCGCATCCCATGGGCCGCGCCCCAGCACGCCGCGCTGTCGGCCGCCCGCTCGGCCGTGCCCCGTACGGCGCGCGGCAGCCGGCCGGGGCCCGTCAGATAGGCGCCGAGCGCGACGACGAGGCCGAGCACCAGCACGGTCAGCACGGTGACGCGCAGAAAGCGTGTGACGGTGTCGAAGATGACCGAGGCGGCCGCCCGGGACAGCACGCTCGGCGGCACATGGTCCAGGTAGTACCGGCGGCCGACGGCCAGGGCGAGCGCCAGGGCGAGGGAGGCTGCCGCGGCGCCGAGGGCCGCGCGGGCGAGCGCGCGGCGGCGCCGGCGGGCGAGCAGCACTCCGGTGCCGCCGAGGGTCACGGTCAGCGCGGGCATCCAGTTGCCGGCCAGGTCGAGCAGGCGCGCCCCGTGCCGAATGGTGTCGAGCCGGTGGGAGTGGAAGAGGACGAGCCGCTGGTGGATGTCGGGGATGCCGCTCGCCGAGGGGAATCCGGCGTCCACCAGCTGCCGTCTGACCTTGTCCACGGCGGCGCCGACGTTGAGCGTGACGGTGTCGCCCTCCGCCCCGACCGGGCCGCCGCCCTTGCCCGTGAGGGCGCCCACGACGGCCGTATGGGCGGCACGGTTGGCGCCGGTCCACACGGCGACGAACTGCTCGCTGTGCACGATGTGCGTCGCCACCTTGCGCACCGCCTGGTCGAGCGCCGAGTCCAGCTGCGGGGCCAGCCCCTCGATGGTGTCGGCGGCCTTGGCTGGGAGGCCGTGGGAGCGCAGCCAGGCGGCGATGTCGGCGGTGACCTCCCGGCTGTTGCGGCGCATGTCGACGGCCTCGCCGACGCGGTCCACGGCGGCGTTCTGGATCGCCGGGTCCCTCGCGAGCGGCGCGACCGTCGCCACATAGCGGTCGGTGTCCAGGACGTTGTCGTGGACCCACACCGTCAGCACGGACACCGGTACGAGGAGGCACCCGAGCAGGATCAGCAGGGCCGAGACGGCGCTTCTGGCCATGACAACATCTCCCGCCCTCCCGGGCGGTGCCGCATCCCGGGTGACACGTCCGGGTGAGCGGATGTGGCCAGGCGGCTCAGGTCGTGGTCACGGGGCGCCCCGCCAGCGCGTCGAGGCCGGCCCGGGACAGCCCGGTCAGCCGCTCGACCTCGGCGCCGTCGAGGGCCCCGCAGTCCAGGCCGCGCAGCAGATGACCGCTCAGCGCCTTGGCGGTGGCGGGCTCGTCGGCGATGCCACCGCTGCCGCTCGTGGCGGTTCGGTCCACGTACGCCGCGAGCCGCGCCGCGGCCGCCTCCAGCCCCTCGCGGTAGAAGGCGTAGACGGCCGCGTAACGGGTGGGCAGATGGCCGGGGTGCATGTCCCAGCCCTGGTAGTACGCGCGCGCCAAGGACCGCCGGACGAGGCGGTGGTGGAGCCGCCAGGCGTCGTGGACCCGCTCGGTGGAGCCGACGGGGAGGACGTTCGTCGAGCCGTCGGAGAGCCGTACGCCGGTGCCCGCGGCGGCGACCTGCATGACGGCCTTGGCATGGTCGGCCACGGGGTGGTCCATGGACTGGTGGGCCGCGCTGACGCCGCAGGAGGCGCTGTAGTCGAAGGTGCCGTAGTGCAGTCCGGTGGCCCGCCCGTCGGCGGCGTCGATCATACGGGCGACGGTGGCGCGGCCGTCCGGGCCGAGGATGGCCTGGGTGGTCTCGATCTGGATCTCGAAGCCGATGCGGCCGGCCGTGAGCCCGCGCGCCCGCTCGAACTCCTCGCACAGCCGGACCATAGCCCTGACCTGCTCGGGGTACGTCACCTTGGGGAGGGTGAGCATCAGCCCGGCCGGGAGCCCGCCGGCCTCCATCAGCCCGGTGAGGAAGATGTCCAGGGTGCGGATGCCGCGGTCGCGCACCGCGGCCTCCAGGCACTTCATCCTGATGCCCACATAGGGCGGCGCGGTGCCCGTCGCGCAGGCGGCCGCGACGAGGGAGGCGGCGCGGGCGGCCGCGGCGTCCTCCTCGGCGTCGGGGCGGGTTCCGTAGCCGTCCTCGAAGTCGATGCGCAGGTCCTCCACGGGCTCGCGCTCCAGTTTGGCGCGCATCCGCGCGTACACGGGCCCGGCCACATGGTCCGGGATGTTGAGGATCGCGGCGAGGGCGGCGGCGTCGGGGGCGTGTGCGTCGAGGGCGGCCAGCGCCTGGTCGCCCCAGTCGCGCACGGTGTCGGCGGTGACGAGGTCACCGGGGACATAGACGGTGTGGACGGGCTGGCGGGTCCCGGGGTCGCCGGGGTAGCGGCGGGCGAGTTCGGCGTCGACGGCGGCGAGGGAGGCGGCGATGGATTCTCGTACGGCGCCCGGAAGGCTGGTCTCCACCGTCTCGCGCCGCGCCATACCCGCACCTCCGCCTTTCCGCTGTACGGAATCAACAATCCGTTGAGCGAAGTTATCCGGGGCCCGACCGCGGGTCAACACCCCCTGGGCACGCGCGAGGCCCCGTACGCGGGGAGCGTACGAGGCCTCGCGGACGTCGCCCGGTCAGGTCAGCCCTTGCGGGTCTTGACCTCCTCGGTCAGCTGCGGGACGACCTCGAAGAGGTCGCCGACCACGCCGTAGTCGACCAGGTCGAAGATCGGGGCCTCAGCGTCCTTGTTGATGGCCACAATGGTCTTCGACGTCTGCATACCGGCGCGGTGCTGGATCGCGCCCGAGATGCCCGTCGCGATGTACAGCTGCGGGGAGACGGACTTGCCGGTCTGGCCCACCTGGTTGGTGTGCGGGTACCAGCCCGCGTCCACCGCGGCGCGCGAGGCGCCGACGGCGGCACCGAGCGAGTCGGCCAGCGCCTCGACGACGGGGAAGTTCTCCGCGCCGCCCACACCACGGCCGCCGGAGACCACGATCGCGGCCTCGGTCAGCTCCGGGCGCCCGGTGGACTCGCGCGGCGTGCGCGAGACGACCTTGGTGCCGGTGGCCTTGTCGCCGAAGGAGACCTCCAGCTGCTCGACGGCGCCCGCGGCCGGAGCGGCCTCCGGGGTGGCCGAGTTCGGCTTGACGGTGATGACCGGCGTGCCCTTGGTGACCCGGGACTTGGTGGTGAACGCGGCGGCGAACACCGACTGGGTCGCCACCGGGCCCTCCTCGCCGGCCTCCAGGTCGACGGCGTCGGTGATGATGCCCGAGCCGATCCGGACCGCGAGACGGGCCGCGATCTCCTTGCCCTCCGCGGAGGACGGGAACAGGACGGCGGCCGGGGAGACGGCCTGGTACGCGGCCTCCACCGCGTCCACCTTCGGGACCACCAGGTAGTCGGCGAACTCGGGCGCGTCAGCGGTCAGCACCCGCACCGCGCCGTGCTCGGCGAGCACCGGAGCGGCGGTGTCGGCGCCGGAGCCGAGGTGGACCGCGACCGGCTCGCCGATCCGGCGGGCCAGCGTCAGCAGTTCAAGGGTGGGCTTGCGGACGGCGCCGTCCACGTGATCGACGTAGACGAGGACTTCAGCCATGGGAATCGCTCTCCTGCGAATGCGAGATGTCTGGGGGCGGTGGGGCGGCGCGGCTCAGATGAACTTCTGGCCCGCGAGGAACTCGGCGAGCTGCTTGCCGCCCTCGCCCTCGTCCTTGACGATCGTGCCCGCGGTGCGGGCGGGGCGCTCCGTGGCGCCGTCGACCGCGGTCCAGGCGCCCTCCAGGCCGACCTCGTCCGCCTCGATCTCCAGGTCCTCCAGGTCCCAGGAGGTCACCGGCTTCTTCTTGGCGGCCATGATGCCCTTGAAGGACGGGTAGCGGGCCTCACCGGACTGGTCGGTCACCGAGACCACCGCCGGCAGCGACGCCTCCAGCTGCTCGGTCGCGGTGTCGCCGTCACGGCGGCCCTTGACGGTGCCGTCCTCGACCGAGACCTCCGACAGCAGGGTGACCTGCGGAACGCCCAGCCGCTCGGCGAGGACCGCGGGCAACACGCCCATCGTGCCGTCGGTGGAGGCCATACCGCAGATGACCAGGTCGTAGCCGGTCTTCTCGACCGCCTTGGCCAGCACCAGCGAGGTGCCCAGCACATCGGTGCCGTGCAGATCGTCGTCCTCGACGTGCACGGCCTTGTCCGCCCCCATGGACAGCGCCTTGCGGAGCGCGTCCTTGGCGTCCTCCGGGCCCACGGTCAGCACCGTGATCTCGGCGTCATCGGCCTCGGCGGCGATCTGGAGGGCCTGCTCGACCGCGTACTCATCCAGCTCCGAGAGCAGGCCGTCCACATCGTCGCGGTCGACGGTCAGGTCTTCGGCGAAGTGCCGGTCGCCTGTGGCGTCGGGCACGTACTTCACACAGACAACGATCCTCAAGCTCACGCCGGCTCTCCTACTGCATCGTCTCTTCCGAGCTGCCTTGTTGCTGGCAGCATAGGCGCCTTCGGGGCGCGACCCGGGCGGTTCCCAGGGCGGTTTTCCGGTCGGGGCGACCCATGCGCCGAACGAAATATTACTCGTCAGTACACCCAGCACTTTCCCCGGACGCAACCCACGTGAACTGTGACCTAGCCAACGGGCGATCAGCGGGACTTCTCAGTCGCGCAGCGCGTTGAAGCGACCCTGGTGGTACAGCAGCGGCCGGCCGGCCCCGGACGGATCGCCGGCGGTCACCTCGCCGATCACCACGTGGTGGTCCCCGGCGGGTATCCGGGCCACCACCCGGCACACCAGCCACGCCACCACCCCGTCCAGCACCGGCACCCCCTGCGGCCCCGAGCGCCAGCCGGTGTCGGATCCGAAGCGGTCCGCCCCGCTGCGCGCGAAGGTCGCGGCCAGCTCTCGCTGGTGTTCGCCCAGGATGTGGATGCCGACGTGCTCGACGTCCCGGAGCACCGGCCAGCTGGAGGAGCCGGTACCGACGCCGAAGGAGAGCAGCGGCGGCTCGGCGGCGACGGAGGCGAGCGAGGTGGCGGTGAAGCCGACGGGGCGGGAGCCCCGCGCGGTGATCACGGCGACGCCGGCGGCGTGCTGCCGGAAGACGGAGCGGAGGATGTCGGAGGCGACGAGCGATGACGTGCCGAGATCGTGTGTTGCCGTCATGGAATTGTCCTTCTGCCAAAGGTACGGGTGGGGGGAGCCGTGCTGTCGTCGTCGCTCACCCGCTCGCACACCGCGCGCTCGCGGTCCGCAGCAGATCCACGTGCACCCGTCCGTAGAGAAGGAGTCCAGGCCGCGTGACGTCACCCTGACGACGCCCGGAGCACACCGTCAAGTGCGGGCGGATGTGGGAGATCACACCGCATCACCGAGGGCCGCGATGACATCCGCCCGGCGCGGCTGCCCGACGGCGCGCCGCACGATCCGTCCGGACGCGTCGACCACCAGCACGGTGGGGGTCCGGGCGATCTCCAGGGTCCGTACGAGCTCCAGGTGCGCCTCGGCGTCGATCTCGACATGGGCCACGCCCTCCACCATCGCGGCGACCTCGGCCAGCGTTCGCCGGGTGGCCCGGCAGGGCTGGCAGAAGGCGCTGGAGAACTGGACGAGCGTCGCCCGCTCCCCCAGCTCCGCGCCGAGCTCGGCGGCGCTCAGCCGCCCGCTCGCCGCCACGCCGCCGCCCCCGTCGTCCCGCCCGTCTCGCCCGTCCCGCACCTGTGTCCTCCCGATCGGCCGTTTCCCGTGCAGCCTCCCGGCGCACCTGAAGATTCCCTGACGTGATGAGGATCTCTCGGCCGGGCGGGGCCCCGCAGTAGCACAGAGAGGCGACATCGGGCACCATCTGCCAGAAGCCGGAAACCTACGGCTGCGTAACTTCCGCCGGGAGAGAGCCCTCCCAGGGAAAACGAAGAAGGGTCCCTCTATGGCAGAGCTCGTCTACCCGCCGGTGATCGGCGTCGCCCGCACCATGTTCAAGGCGCTCGATCTGCGCTTCGACATCAAGGGCACCGAGAATGTCCCGCAGCGGGGCGGCGCGGTTCTGGTGAGCAACCACATCGGCTACCTCGACTTCGTCTTCGCCGGGCTGACCGCCCTGCCGGCGAAGCGGCTGGTGCGGTTCATGGCGAAGGAGTCGGTCTTCCGGCACAAGGTCTCCGGGCCGCTGATGCGCGCGATGAAGCACATTCCGGTGGACCGCGCGGCCGGCATGGACGCGTACAAGCACGCCCTGAAGGCGCTGCGCTCCGGTGAGATCATCGGCGTGTTCCCGGAGGCGACCATCTCGCGGTCCTTCACGCTCAAGACCTTCAAGTCGGGTGCGGCGCGGCTGGCCCAGGAGGCGGGCGTACCGCTGCTGCCGATGGCACTGTGGGGTACGCAGCGGCTGTGGACGAAGGGCCAAAAGCGGGCGCTGGGCCGGAACCACTTCCCGATCACGATGCGGGTCGGCGAGCCGATCGAGGCCGATCCCTCGGAGCCGTCGGAGACCCTGACCGACCGGCTGCGGTCGCGGGTGCAGGAGCTGCTGGAGGCGGCGCAGCGGGCCTATCCGGTGCGCCCGAAGGACGCGGACGACACCTGGTGGGTCCCGGCCCACCTGGGCGGCACCGCCCCCACTCCGGCCGAGGCCCTCGCCCTCGACCGCGGACGCTAGGACGCCCGGGGCGGGCCGGAACCGGCCCGCCCGTTCGCGGCTACCCGCGGCCCATCTCTTCCTTCAGCGCCGTGACGAAGCCGTCGACGTCCTCCTCCGTGGTGTCGAAGGAGCACATCCAGCGCACATCGCCGGCCGCCTCGTCCCAGAAGTAGAAGCGGTACCGCTTCTGCAGGCGCTCGCTCACGTCGTGCGGGAGGCGGGCGAAGACCGCGTTGGCCTGCACCGGGTGGAGGATCTTCACCCCGTCCACCCCGCGGACGCCCTCGGCCAGCCGCTGGGCCATCGCGTTGGCGTGGCGGGCGTTGCGCAGCCACAGATCGCGGGCGAGCAGGGCCTCCAGCTGTACGGAGACGAACCGCATCTTGGACGCCAGCTGCATGGACAGTTTGCGCAGATGCTTCATGGCGCGCACCGCGTCCGGGTCGAGGACGACGACGGCCTCGCCGAAGAGCATGCCGTTCTTCGTACCGCCGAAGGACAGCACATCCACGCCCGCCACATTGGTGAACGACCGCATCGGGACGTCCAGCGATGCGGCCGCGTTGGCTATCCGGGCGCCGTCGAGATGCACCTTCATCCCGCGCTCATGGGCGTGCTCGCAGATGGCGCGGATCTCGTCGACCGTATAGACGGTGCCCAGCTCGGTGTTCTGGGCGATGGAGACGACCTGCGGCATCGCGCGGTGCTCATCGTCCCAGCCCCACGCCTGGCGGTCGATGAGCTCGGGGGTGAGCTTGCCGTCCTCAGTAGGTACGGTGAGCAGCTTCAGCCCGCCGACCCGCTCGGGGGCGCCGCACTCGTCCACGTTGATATGCGCGGTGTCGGCGCAGATCACCGCGCCCCAGCGGTCGGTGAGGGCCTGCAGGGCGACAACGTTGGCGCCGGTTCCGTTGAAGACCGGGAACGCCTGCGCGTACGGGCCGAAGTGGCTGCGCACCACATGCTGCAGATGCGCGGTGTAGTCGTCCTCGCCGTAGGCGACCTGATGGCCGCCGTTGGCGAGGGCGAGCGCGGCGAGGATCTCCGGATGGGCGCCCGCGTAGTTGTCACTGGCGAAGCCGCGTATCTGGGGGTCGTGGTGACGCCTGGCGTCGGTTCTCACGGCTTGGGGGTCAGCCACAGGCGGGTTCCGTTCACTTCCCGGGCGGGCCGGTCCCAGACTTCGGTGATGGCCTCGGCCAGCTCCCTGACGTCCGTGAAGCCCGCGAACTTCGCGTTGGGGCGCTCCGCGCGCATGGCGTCGTGCACCAGCGCCTTGACCACCAGGATGGCAGCGGCGGCGGCCGGGCCGCCCTCGCCCCCCAGTTTGCGGAAGGAGTCGGCGAGCGCGAGCGTCCACGCCTCGGCGGCGGCCTTGGCGGCGGCGTACGCGGCGTTGCCGGCGGTGGGCTGCGACGCACCCGCCGCGCTGATCAGCACATAGCGTCCGTTGCCACTGCGCAGCAGGGCGTCGTGGAAGGCGAGCGAGGTGTGCTGGGCGGTCCTGATCAGCAGATTGTGGAGGGTGTCCCAGTCGGCGAGCGGGGCGTCGGCGAAGGTCTTGCTGCCGCGCCAGCCGCCGACCAGATGCACCAGACCGTCGATCCGGCCGAACTCCTTCTCGGTGCGGTCGGCCCAGGCCCGGGCGGCGTCCAGGTCGAGCAGGTCGACCGTCTCCCCGGTGACACTGGCGCCGCCGTGGGCGTACCGCGCCGTGTCCACGGCCTCGGCCAGCCGGGCGGGGTCGGAGTCGGAGGCGACGACCGTCGCCCCGGCCTCGGCGAGGCGGAGCAGCGTGGCGCGGCCCGCCGGGCCGGCCGCCCCGGCCACCGCCACCACCGCGCCGTCCAGCGGCCCCTTGTCACCCGGCTCGTTCGGGGTCGGGCTCGACGTCGGTGTGGTCATAGTCGTCTCCTCGTCGTCCATCCCTGCCGGCTGCCCCGCCAGGGGGCTCACGCCGCCGCTCGCACGTCGTCGTTTCCGCCGCCGTCGGCGCCGACGGTGATTCCCTTGGTCGAGGCGACCACATCGCGCAGCTTCTTGGCCAGCGCCTCGTAGAACATGCTCAGCGGAAACTCGTCGGGGAGCACGTCGTCGACGAGTTTGCGCGGCGGCTGGGTCAGGTCCAGGGCGTCGGGGCCCTTGGCCCAGACCGAGCCGGGGTGGGGTGCGAGATAGGTCGACACCAGCTCGTACGCCTTGAACCAGTGGACGAGCTTGGGGCGGTCGATGCCGTCGCGGTAGAGCTTCTCGATCTCACCGCACAGCTGGTTGGTGACCTGCGAGGCGCGGGACCAGTCGATGTGCAGGGTGTTGTCCGTCCAGCGTACGACGTCGTGCTGGTGAAGATAGGCGAAGAGCAACTGGCCGCCGAGCCCGTCGTAGTTGCGGACCCGGTCGCCGGTGACGGGGAACCGGAACATCCGGTCGAAGATCACCGCGTACTGGACGTCGCGGGCCTGCGCGATCCCCTCGGCCTCCAGCTTCACGGCCTCCTTGAAGGCGGTGAGATCGCAGCGCAGCTCCTCCAGGCCGTACATCCAGAACGGCTGGCGCTGCTTGATCATGAAGGGGTCGAAGGGCAGATCACCATGGCTGTGGGTGCGGTCGTGGACCATGTCCCACAGGGCGAACGCCTCCTGGCAGCGGTGCTGGTCGGCGAGCATGTCCCGGATGTCGTCGGGGAGTTCGATGCTCAGGGCCCGGACGGCGGCCTCGCTGACCCGGCGGAAGCGGGCCGCCTCACGGTCGCAGAAGATGCCGCCCCAGGTGAACCGCTCGGGGGCCTCGCGGACGGCGATGGTCTCCGGGAAGAGGACCGCGGAGTTGGTGTCGTATCCGGAGGTGAAGTCCTCGAAGGCGATGCCGATGTAGAGCGGGTTGTCGTACCGGGTGCGCTCCAGTTCGGCCAGCCAGTCCGGCCAGACCATGCGCAGTACTACGGCTTCCAGATTGCGGTTCGGGTTGCCGTTCTGCGTGTACATGGGGAAGACCACGAGGTGCTGGAGGCCGTCGGCGCGCGACCGCGCGGGCTGGAAGGCGAGCAGCGAGTCGAGGAAGTCGGGGACGCCGAAGCCGCCGTCGGCCCAGCGGCGCAGATCGGCGACGACCGCCCGGTGGTACTCGGCGTTGTGCGGAAGCAGCGGGGCCAGCTCCCCGACGGCCTCGATCACCCGATCGGCGGTGGCCCGGACCCGGTCACGGGTCGGCGCGCCCTCGGCGTCGAAGTCGATCGAACCGTCCTTGGACTGCCAGGGGCGAATCGTTTCGACAGCGTCCTTCAGGATCGGCCAGGCCGGGTGTTCGATCACACGCTCTGCAGGCAGAACGCCACCGTCCGCTATCGCGGGCGAAAGGATTTCCGTCATGACCACTCCTTCACCGGAGAAACTCGCATTAAGACACCGTAACTACGGACGCTTCCCTTGCTCAAGTGACGGTACGGGAAATTATCCTGCACCACACCCACACGGCCGCTGTTTTTCCTGCCCCATCGGGGTCGAACCATGCCATGGGCGCGCCCCGGCGGTCCTGTCACCCGCGGCCGTTAGGCTGTGCGCCGGTCCGGGCAGCCTGCCTCCACAGACCCGTCGGAGAGCCCCGACAGAGGCCGACAGAAGAGCGAGACAGCGTTGACTTTTCTCACCATCGGACACCGCGGCGTGATGGGCGTCGAGCCGGAGAACACCCTCCGTTCCTTCGTCCGCGCCGAGCATGAGGGTCTGGACGTCATCGAGCTGGACCTGCACCTCAGCAAGGACGGCGCGCTCGTGGTGATGCACGACGCCGAGGTGGACCGCACGACCGACGGCACGGGCCCGATCAGCGACCTCACCCTCGCCGAGCTGCGTGAGCTCGACGCCGGGGAGGGCGAGCGGATCCCGGTCTTCGAGGAGGTCGTGGACGCCGTACGGGCACCGCTCCAGGCCGAGATCAAGGACACGGCGGCCGCGCGGGCGCTGGCGGAGGTGCTGAGCCGCCGCGCCCTGCTGGACCGCGTGGATGTGCTCTCCTTCCACGACGAGGCCCTCGCCGAGATCCGCCGTCTGCTGCCGAGCGCGCGCACCGCGCTCGTCGCCAGCCGCTACGGCCTCGATGTGATCGACCGGGCGCGGGCCGTGGCCGCCGGGATGCTGGTGCTCAACATCCGCCGGCTGACCCTGGAGCTGGTGGAGCGCGCACACGCCGCCGACCTCAAGGTCATCGGGTGGACGGTGAACACCCCCGACCATCTGAAGCTGGCCCGCGGGCTCCGTCTCGACGGCGCCACCACCGACTTCCCGGAGATCCGGCGGGCGGCCCGCTACACGGCGTGACCGTGGTCAGCCCAGGGCCTTGACCAGCATCTCGAACTCGAGACCGGGGCGGCGCGGCACACCGAAACGCTCATCGCCGTACGGGAACGGCGTCATGTTCCCCGTACGGGCATAGCCGCGCCGCCCGTACCAGGCGATCAGCTCCTCACGGGCGGAGATCACCGTCATACGCATCTCGCGGACGCCCCACTCGGTGCGCGCGAACCGCTCCGCCTCGCCGAGGATCACCTTCCCCAGCCCACCGCCCTGCAGCTCGGGCCGCACCGCGAACATCCCGAAGTAGGCATGGTCGCCCCGGCGCTCCAGCTGACAGCACGCGATCAGCTCCCCGCCCTGCTCGACGACCGTCATCCGGCTGCCCTCGTCCCGTACTACGGCGCCCACGCCCTCCGGATCGGTGCGCTGCCCGCCCAGGATGTCCGCCTCCGTCGTCCATCCCGCCCGGCTGGCGTCCCCGCGGTACGCCGACTCGATCAGCGCGACCAGCGCCGCCACATCGGCCTCGGTGGCCGCGCGGAAGGTGAGCGGGGCGGTGGGGCGTACGGTGGCGTCCGCGGTGTGCATGGCGTCGGCGTCCTCTCCAGCGGTCTGTCGCGGCTCACCCGGTCGGCTTACGGCGGCCCGCGATGGATGTAGACCCTAACCCGGCCCCCTACCGGACAAGGTGCGTAGGGTCGCGGACATGGTGCACGTACTGAGCAGCCGCACGCTTCTGCGGCCAACGGACCCCGAGCGCTCCCGGACCTTCTACGGCCAGGCCCTCGGCCTCGCGATCTACCGCGAGTTCGGGACCGGCCCCGAGCGCGGCACGGTCTACTTCCTCGGCGGCGGCTTCCTCGAGCTCTCCGGCCGCTCCGACACCCCGCCCGCCCCGGGCCTCCAGCTGTGGCTCCAGGTACCGGACGCGACGGCGGCGCACAAGGAGCTCATCGCCCAGGGCGTCGAGATCCTGCGCCCGCCGAAGCAGGAGCCGTGGGGCCTGGTGGAGATGTGGATCGCGGACCCCGACGGATGCAAAATCGTTATCGTGGAGGTCCCCAAGGACCACCCCCTCCGCTACCGGCCATGACCTCCGCGGCCAGCAGTAACCGCAGGTCGCCGAGCATCTGCCGAGCTGTCTCACGCGCAACGGATGTCGTTGTCCTACCAGGGTGGTTCGCAACGGATCCGCGGAAACCGTACATTGCATCGAACATCGGGCTGTGTGCGCCGCGCGCACCCTTTCCGACGACAACGCCACGGCCACCGCGCGATTCGACATTGACACCCGCCAACGTTCCCGCTGTGTGGCTCCGGCGCTCCGGCGCCGGCTGCGGCGGCATTGCCGCCGCAGCCGGCCGTGAGGAGCCCGCGAGGGCGACACCGACGCCGTAGTCAGACGCCGTGTAGTGAGGGGAGCGCGTCAGCCGGGCTGAGTGTTCTCCTTGTGGGTGCCCCAGCCGTGCCAGCGGTCGATCTCGATCCAGGCGCTGACCCGGTGGCGGTCCCGCTGCGGGTACGGCTTGCCGAGGTACTGCTGGGACAGCCGGTCGATGTCGGTGAAGTCCTTGTCCTCACGCACCTCGCCGACGTGCCCGATGATGCTGACGTGGTTGTACCAGTTCTGCTCGTCGAGCACGGTGAGCGTGACCCGGGGGTCGTTGCGGATATGTTCGAGCCGCTTGCGGCCCTCATCCATATTGACGAGGATCCGGCCGTCGTCCCAGAGGTACCAGGTGGCCGTGGACACCGGCTGGCCGTCGGCCCGCAGCGTCGCGATGACGGCCGGGTTGGGCTTCTTCAGCATGGCGACCGCGGCCTCGCTGAGCGGTGGATTCGACACGGAATCTCCTCCTCGGTGATCCATTCTCGGTGATCCATTGGGCTGCAGTTCACGGTGCCACATGACGGCGTGCCGTATGCCTCTTGCCCCGTCGGACCGTCCCCGCGCGCCGCCCGCCTCCGGGCCACCGTCGGACCGCTGGTTCTCGCTCAGGGTCCGGGTGACGCCCGCGAGGACGGCCGTGGTGAGCATCCAGCCGGCGGCGATCAGCACATAGGACAGCCACTGGCCCCCCGTACCGCTCGCCGGCTGCTCGGTATCAGGGCACCGATTGCGCTCCCCCACTGCGCCTGTGCGCTCCCGTATGCGGCATCAGGTCGGGGGATATCTCCCGGTATAGGTCCCCTCCCGGGAGGTGTGCCGTGCACGGACCTCCGTTTGTCGGCTGGTTGGTGGTCGCGCTGTGCGCGGCCACGGGAGCGTACTGTCTGCTGCAGATGCGCGGCGAGCCGCCCGGGCCGGGGCGGCGGGTCGCGGGCGCCGAGGCGTTGATGGCATGGGGCATGGCGGTGATGGCGGTGCCGTCCGCCGTGCTGGATCCCCGGCCGTGGGGGCCGCCCGCCTTCGCGGCGGTGTTCGGTGTGGCCGCCGTACGGGCGCTGCTGCCCGCCTGGCGCGGCCAGGGGTGGCCGGGGCACCATCTGCACCACGCCATAGGGGCCTTGGCGATGGTCTATATGGCGCTCGCGATGATGGTGAGCACCGCAGGCGGCCACCACGACGCCGACCATATGGCGATGCGGTCGGGGCGGATGGCGGGCGGGGTGCCCCTGCTGACCGGGGTGCTGCTCGCGTACTTCGCGGTCTATGTGGTGCGGTGCGGGCTGCGGCTGGTGCCGATGACGGACGGCGCGGTGGACGGTGTGATGGGTGGCGCGGTGGGGCCCGATGCGGTGGGACCCGATGCGGTGGGACCCGGTATGGGGCCCAGCGCGGTGGGACCCGGTGCGGTGGGGCCCGGTGCGGTGGGGCCGGGTGCGGTGGGGCCGGGTGCGGTGGGGCCGGGTGCGGTGGGGCCCGGTGCGGTCGGCGGCGGCTGGTCGCGGCGGCCCGAGCTGAGACATGCGTGCAGATTGTCGATGGGCATAGGGATGTTCGCGATGCTGCTGACCCTCTGAACCGGTCCGCGCGCGCAGCGTGGCATGCGTCACTTCGTCCGCGCGACCGTACCCGCCCCAGCACCGCGATCATAGGCTGACCGCCATGATGGTCCCCCTCGCGCTGATGGGCCTCGGCGCGCTGGCGGCGGCAATGGCGCCGCGCCTGATGTCCCGCTCCACCTGGGTCGACCGCGAACCCGTCCTCGCCCTCTGGGTGTGGCAGTGCGTCGTCCTCGCCGTGCTGTTGTGCTGCGCGCTCACCATGGCGCTCACCGCGGCGGCCGCCTCGGAGGCCGTGCGCGGGAATGTCTTCGCCCCCGCGCCCAAGGGCGTGGTGGAGGCGTACGCGCTCTCCGGTTACGGGTCGTGGGCCGCGCCCGTCGCTCTCGTGCTCGCCTGCGGGGCCGTCTGGAGCGCGGTGATGCTCACCCGCGAGGTCGGCCGCGCCCGTGTGTGGCGCAAGCAGCACCGCGCCGAACTCCTCGTCCGCTCCCCCGTGTTGCCCGGCGAGGAGCCAGCCGGGGACCGTCTGGTCGTCCTGGAGGGCGACAGGCCGGACGCCTGGTGGCTGCCGGGTCCCACGCCGCAGCTCGTCATCACCACGGCGGCGCTGCGCCGCCTCAAGGGCCGCCGGCTGGACGCCGTCATCGCCCATGAGCAGGGCCACGCCCGTGCCCGCCACCACTGGCTGCTGCACTGCTCGGGCGCGCTGGCCACCGGCTTCCCGCAGGTGCCGGTCTTCGCGGCCTTCCGCGGCGAGGTGCACCGGCTGGTCGAACTGGCCGCCGATGACTCCGCCTCGCGGCGCTTCGGCCGTACGACGACCGCGCTCGCGCTCGTCGAACTCAATGAGGATCGCGGGGTGTTCGGCCCCTGCCCCAGCGCGCTCACGCAACTCCCCCAGCGCGTGGACCGGCTGCTGGCCCCCGCGTCCCGTCTCCCGACGGCGCGACGGTGGCGGCTGACGGCCGCGGCGGTCCTCGTCCCGGTCGTCCCGCTCCTGGTCACGCTGGTGCCCGCGCTGCGGGTGCTGGGGTAGCGAGGATCTCCCACCGGCCTGCTGGCCTCGGCCCCCGCCCGTCCGCGATCATCGACCGCATGCAGCCGCCGACCCTCCACCCCGCCCGCATCGCTGCCGCGCTCCTCACCCTCTTCCTCGCACTGCTCGCCCTCGTGGCCGCCCACTGGGGACCGCTGGAGAGCGCCGACCGGGACATCGCCGCCGCCCTGCACCGCTCCGCCGTGGCGCACCACAGCTGGACGAGGACCAGCAGAGTGCTGACGGACTGGGTCTGGGACCCCTTGACAATGCGTGCGCTACTGGCCGTGGTGGCCGGGTGGCTGCTCTGGCGCCGGGAGTGGCTGCTCACGGTGTGGATCGTCGGCGCGGCGGCCGTGGGCACCGCCCTGCAGCAAGGGGTGAAGGCGGCGGTCGACCGGCCGCGTCCGCACTGGTCCCACCCGGTGGACTCGGCCCACTACACGGCCTTCCCGTCCGGTCACGCCCTCACCGCGACCGTCGCCTGCGGACTGGTGCTGTGGGTGATGACCCTCCACGGGGTGGGAGCGAAGTGGCTGCGGCTCGCGACCGCCGTGGCCGTCGTATCGGTGCTGGGCGTCGGGTTCACCCGGCTGTACCTCGGCGTTCACTGGCCCAGCGACGTACTGGGCGGCTGGCTGCTGGGCGCGGCCCTGGTGTGCGGGGCGATCGCCGCGTACCCGTACGCGGCGCACCGTAAGGACGAGCGCACGGCACCCCCCGATGGGAGAGTTCGGTCATGAGCGACCTCGACCAGAGGCCCACGGCGACCGTATGCGGCGGTCGCGACGACGTCACCGCGCGGCCGGTTCGCGAACTGCTGGCCGCCAACCAGCTCCCTTTGGGCGAATCCACCATGGTGCGGCGGCTGCTGCCGAACCTGTCGCTCGCCCGTATGCCCGCCTCGTCGAGTCCGACGCCCTGAGGGTGATCTGCGACCTGGGCCCGCGAGGAGCTGGTGTCGGGTGGGAGTGCCTGGGTGAACAGCGCGGTCAAGGACCCCATCGCCGAGAGCGGCTCCCGGATGAGCGGAGGTGCCCTTGCGTACCTGCCCCCTCCTCCAAGGATGCGACCGGCAGAGATGCGATGCGTCTCGGTGCGGGGATGGGCTGCGGTGTGGCCTGCGACGCCTTATCCCTCGCCCCGCGCCACACCAATGTGGCGCCACGGCGTCGGAAGAGCGGGTG
Source organism: Streptomyces sp. NPDC005393 (assembly GCF_040606675.1). Taxonomy (NCBI): domain Bacteria; kingdom Bacillati; phylum Actinomycetota; class Actinomycetes; order Kitasatosporales; family Streptomycetaceae; genus Streptomyces; species Streptomyces sp. NPDC005393. Next base: position 55,665 of record NZ_JBEXFG010000020.1, read on the forward strand.
CCACGGTGAGAACCCGCCGGTTCGGGCGATCCCCCGCGTCGCCCGAACCGGCGGAGACAGTGGGTCGTCGATCAGATCGACGGACAACCGGAAGTCGCCTGAGTATATTGGCTAGCAGCCAGCCAACGCAGGAGTTACAGCATGTCCCCCCGCAGCGCATCGGTCAATGAGGAGTTGCGCCGCCGATCCCAGACCCGTCTGCTGGAGGCGACGGTCGAGCTGGTCGGCGAGCGTGGCTATGAGGCGACGACGCTCGCCGATATCGCCGACCGGGCCGGGGCCGCCCGGGGGCTGGTTTCGTATTACTTTCCGGGCAAGCGGCAGCTGCTGCAGACGGCGGTGCACCGGCTCATGCATATGGAGCTGGCGCACGGGCTGGAGCGGGAGCCGCGGCCGGAGGGGGAGGGAGCGGGGCAGGAGCTGTTGGCGCGGGCGATCGACACGGTCCTGGGGCTCGCCCGGGACCGGCCGCGGCTGATGCGTACGCATATGGCGGGGATCCTTACGGCCGAAGGGTTCATCCAGTGCCCCGAACAGCAGCGGCTGGCAGGGCTGTTGCGGGACACGGTGGAGCGGTACGGCTCCGAGGACCCGGAGACCGACTACCGGCTGCTGCGCGCGATGCTGATGGGCGCGGTGGTCGCGGTGCTGCTGCCGGGGGCGCCGATGCCGCCCGAGCGGCTGCGGGCGGAGCTGTTCCACCGCTACGGGCTGGACTGGGAGCTCGGTGTCCCGCCGGGCGAGGAGCCGCCCGGCGGGATTCCGTAGAGCGATCAGGGGTGAGCGATCAGCGGTAGTCGGGCTGCGTCTGCACATTGAGCTCGTGCAGCCGGACCGAACGGGCGCTGTCGGTACGCCGGTCGTCGATCCTCAGGACGTCGAAGCCCTTGGCGATGTCGTTCGAGTAGATGTAGCCGTTGTAGTAGTACGCGGACCACGCGCCGCCACCGACCATCGAGTCGGTGGAGATCGGGCCGCGCTCGAAGTAGCCGATCTCCTGCGGGTGGGCGGAGTCGGTGAAGTCCCAGACGGACACGCCGCCCTGGTACCACGCCTGGACCATGATGTCGCGGCCCTTGGCCGGGATCAGCGAGCCGTTGTGGGCGACGCAGTTCTCGGTGTCGGCCTGATAGCGCGGGATCTTGTAGTAGCTCTTGAAGACCAGCTTGCGCTTGTCGCCCTTGCCGACGATGTCGTAGATGCCGTCGGCGCCGCGGTCCGGGCCGACCTGGGCGTTGCAGGTCGCGGCGCCGCCGCCGCCCAGCTCATCGGTGAACACGACCTTGGTGCCGCGCTCGTTGAAGGTCGCCGAGTGCCAGAAGGCGAAGTTGACGTTGTCCTCGACCCGGTCGATGACCCGAGGCTTCGCGGGGTCGGCGATGTCGAGGAGGACGCCGTCCCCCATGCACGCGCCCGCCGCCAGCTTGAGCTTGGGGAAGGTGGTGAGGTCATGGCAGCCGGTGGTCTGGGAGACGCCCGGGTTGGTGGGGGCGCCGGGGTTGCCGCCGTCCGGGAAGAGGACGGGGAAGTCGATGACCGCGGCCTTCTCGGGGGCGTAGCGCGGGACCTTGATCACGGAGATGCCGTCATGCGGGGGCTGGCAGTCCGGGAAGGTCGCGCTGGGCGCGTACGAGGAGACGTAGATGTAGACGTTCCCTCGCTCGGGCACCAGCGTGTGGGTGTGCGAACCGCACGAGGTCTCGACGGCGGCGACGTACGTCGGGTTCCGCTTGTCGCTGATGTCGAAGACCTTCATGCCCTCCCATGAGGACTTCTCGGTCGCGGGCTGGGTGGTGCTGTTGCAGGAGTTGTCGCTGCGCGAGGAGTCGGTGGAGAGGAAGAGCAGGTCCCCGGAGACCGAGACATCGTTCTGCGCGCCGGGGCAGAGCACCTGGCTGACGATCTTCGGGGTCTTCGGCCGGCTGATGTCGTAGATGACAAAGCCGTCGTAGTTGCCCGCGAAGGCGTACTTGCCCTGGAAGGCCAGGTCGGAGTTGGTGCCCTTGAGGTCCTGCTTGGGGATGTTCGTCACGTGGCTGACATTGTCGCTGTGGACGATCTCGTCCACCCCGGGAATGTCGCCGTTCTCGATGGCGGCCTTGGCGTCGGCTGTCTGATCCTTCGTCACGCGCTCGCTGTGCGGGGCGTCACCGGGGTCTGGTGTCGCCGCCGCCGGGCCTGCCGCCAGCAAAGAGGCCACGAGGCCCAAGCCGGCTATGGCCGCACCGAGGTATCTGCGCCGCTGCGGGGATCTGTCCCACGGCTTCACTGCGTCCTCCCTGTGTCCCTTGTCCTCGTTCGGAGTTGAACGTTTGACGGACGTGGGCAGTATGGCGCTATCCATGTACACAACAACAGCGCGGCAACATCATCGTAAAGAGATTTCTGCCGCCCCAGGAGGCATCGGTGTCCAACCGCCGTACCACACGCCACTCCAGACCCCTCACGATCGTGGCGGTCGCCGCCTCCCTGGCATTCGCCCTCGCCGGATGTGACGGGGAGAGCGACGGCCGGGCCGACAGCGGGAAGGGGAAGGACGGGAAGCCCGCGGTGATCGCGCCGGGCAAGCCGGGCGAGGCGGCGAAGCACCTGTCGGCCGACGAGGCGGCGAAGGCGGGGGACGACGACTCCCCCAACTCGGCGGACATCTCCTACGTCCGCATGATGATCGAGCACCATCGGCAGGCCCTGGTGATGACCGATCTCGCCCCCGACCACGCGAAGTCGGGCAAGGTCGAACGGCTCGCGGAGCGCATCGCGTCCGGGCAGAGACCGGAGATCGACGCGATGCGGGGCTGGCTGAAGACGAACGGCGGCTCCACGGCGGGCGGCGGCGCGGGCGGCGGCGCGAAGGGCGGGCACGAGGCCCATGAGGCGATGCCCGGGATGGCCTCCCCGGAGCAGTTGGACGCGCTGCGCGCCGCCAGGGGCGCCGCCTTCGACAAGCTCTTCCTCAAGCTGATGATCGCGCATCACCAGGGCGCGGTCTCCATGGCCACGGATGTGCTCGCCCAGGGCAACAACGTCCGGGTCGAGGAGATGGCGGACGACGTGATCGCGCAGCAGAGCGGCGAGATCCGGCGGATGCGACAGCTGCCGTAGAGCGGGGGTCGCGGGGCGGTCGCGAGCGCGTGGAGCGACGGACGCGTGCCTCGCCCGTGCCGGTCGTCCCGCGCGTATTGCCGGACACGGCGCCCCGCCGGGTGGGATGCTGGAGACATCCTGCGAAAGGAGCTCCTCCGTGCTTCGTGTCGCGGTCGTCGGGTCCGGGCCGAGCGGGGTCTATGCCGCCCAAGCGCTCGTCCAGCAGCAGGCTGTCCCCGAGGTGTCGGTGCATGTGCTGGACCGGCTGCCGTGTCCGTACGGGCTGGTGCGGTACGGCGTCGCACCCGACCACGAGAAGATCAAGTCGCTGCAGAACACCCTGCGCACGGTCCTGGAGCACCCCCAGGTCAGCTTTCTCGGCAATGTGCACGTGGGACCCCCGCCGCTGGTGCCCGAGCGGCTGCTGGGGCTCTATCACGCGGTGGTCTACTGCGTGGGGGCGGCGACCGACCGTCGGCTCGGCGTCCCCGGCGAGGACCTGCCGGGCAGCTTCTCGGCCACCGAGTTCGTCTCCTGGTACAGCGCCCACCCGGACGCGCCCGGCGATGCCTTCGCGCTCGGCGCGCGCTCGGCCGTTGTCATCGGGGTCGGCAATGTGGCGGTGGACGTCGCGCGCATCCTGGCCCGCGGGGCGGAGGAGCTACGGCCCACCGATGTGCCGCACGCGGCCCTCGGGGCGCTCGCCGACAGCCGGGTCTCGGACGTCCATATGGTCGGCAGGCGCGGTCCGTCCCAGGCGAAGTTCACCACCAAGGAGCTGCGCGAGCTCGGCGCGCTGACGGGCGCCGATGTCCTCGTGGACCCCGAGGAGCTGGCGCTGGACCCGGGATTCGCCGATCCGTCCGGGCTGCCGGCGGTCAACCGGCGCAATGTCGAGGTGCTGCGCGACTGGGCGAGCCGGGAGCCCGTTGGCCGGCCGCGCCGGATCCATCTGCGCTTCTTCCTGCGGCCGACGGCGCTGCTGGGCGAGCACGCGGTGCGCGCCGTGCGCTTCGAGCGGACCGCGCCGGACGGGAGCGGCGGGGTCGCGGGCACGGGTGTCTTCCAGGACATCGAGACCGAGTTGGTCCTGCGGTCGGTGGGCTACCGGGGCGTACCGCTGCCCGGACTGCCGTTCGACGCGGAGCGCGGCACGGTGCCCAATGCGGCGGGGCGGGTGCTGCGCGGCGGAGCGCCCTCACCCGGGGAGTACGTGGCGGGGTGGATCAAGCGCGGGCCCACCGGGGTGATCGGCACCAACCGGCCCTGCGCGAAGGAGACCATCGCCTCGCTGCTGTCCGACGCGGACGCCCTCGCCGCCCGCCCGGTGGCGAAGGATCCGCTGCGGGCGCTGCGCGAGGCGGGTCTGGAGCCGGTGGAGTGGACCGGCTGGCTGCGGATCGAGGAGGCGGAAGCGGCGCTCGGGGCGGCGCTGGGACGGACGAAGGTGAAGATCCCGGACTGGACGGAGCTGCTGGCGGCGGCACGCGACCAGGACTGAACGGGGCAGGGCCGGCAGGCTCGCGGTCCTGACAGCCGGGCAACCCACGCCGACGCGGCGAGGACCGGCGCGCATCCGAGGGGACCGGATCGGTCCAAGGGGCTTGACACACGGCGGCAACAGCCCTGCAATCAACAGATTGTTTAAGCCTTCTACGGTCGCGTCACCCCGTGTCCGTCGCCATGCGAGGAGCCGCCATGACGTCCGTACGCCATCCCGTGGACGAAATACCGCCGCCCGGCAGGCTCGCCGCCTTCGGCCTTCAGCATGTGCTCGCCATGTACGCGGGCGCGGTGGCCGTGCCGCTGATCGTCGGCGGGGCGATGAAGCTGCCGCCCGCCGATCTGGCGTATCTGATCAACGCCGATCTGCTGCTGTGCGGGATCGCGACCGTCCTTCAGTGCGTGGGGCTGTGGCGGTTCGGCGTACGGCTGCCGATCATGCAGGGCTGCACCTTCGCGGCGGTCACCCCGATGGTGCTGATCGGCACGGAGGGCGGCGGACTGCCCGCGATCTACGGTTCGGTGATCGTCGCCGGGGTGGCGATGATTCTGCTGGCGCCGGTCTTCGGGCGGCTGCTGCGGTTCTTCCCGCCGCTGGTGACCGGCACGGTGATCCTCGTCATCGGCCTGTCGCTGCTGCCCGTCGCGGGCAACTGGGCGGCGGGCGGGCTGGGCGCGGCGGACTTCGGGGCGCCGAAGAACCTGGGTCTGGCCGCCGGGGTGCTGATCACCGTGCTGGCCGTGCAGCGTTTCGCCCCCGGCTTCCTCGGCCGGGTCGCGGTCCTGGTCGGCATCGTGGCCGGGACGGTGGCGGCCGTACCCTTGGGCTTCACCGACTTCTCGGGGGTGGGCGACGCCGACTGGGCCGGCATCTCCACGCCGTTCCACTTCGGCGCCCCGACGTTCCACGCGGCGGCCGTGGCTTCGATGTTGATCGTCGCCTTGGTCACCATGACCGAGACCACTGGCGACTTCATCGCGGTGGGCGAACTGACGGACCGTAAGGTCGATGGCCGGCGGCTGGCGGACGGCCTGCGCGCGGACGGCGTCGCGACCGTGCTCGGCGGCGTCTTCAACACCTTCCCGTACACCGCCTTCGCCCAGAACGTGGGCCTGGTGGGGATGACCCGGGTGCGCAGCCGGTGGGTGGTGGCGACCGCGGGCGGCATGCTGATGCTGCTCGGTCTCGCGCCGAAGCTGGGCGCGCTGGTCGCGGCGGTCCCGGCGCCGGTGCTGGGCGGGGCCGGTCTGGTGATGTTCGGGACGGTCGCGGCGAGCGGACTGCGGACGCTGGCGGGCGTGGACTTCCGGGACAACCACAACCTCACGGTGGTCGCGGTGTCGGTCGCCGTCGGGCTGCTGCCGGTGGGCGTGCCGGGCGTCTACAAGGAGTTCCCGCACTGGTTCCAGACGGTGATGGACAGCGGGATCAGCGCCGGGTGTGTCACCGCGATCGCGCTCAATCTGCTCTTCAACCACCTTCCGGTCGGCCGGACATCAGCCCCGGTCGCCGCCGAGGCGCCCCTCCTGGAGGGCAGCGGCGCCCAGGACGCTGTCGAGCAGACCGGGGAACAGCGCGCCTAGGTCCTCACGGCGCAGCGCGCTCATCTTGGCGGTGCCCCGGTAGACCTGGTGGATCACGCCGCATTCGCGCAGCACCCGGAAGTGGTGGGTGGTGGTGGACTTGCTGACGGGCAGGTCGAAGACCGAACAGGAGAGCTCCCCCGACTCCTCCGCCAGCGTCCGCACCACCCGCATCCGCATGGGGTCGGACAGCGCGTGCAGCACATCCTCCAGGCGGATCGCCTCGCGCCGCGGATGCTCCAGCGAGCGGCCGGTCGCCTGAGCCGGGGCCTGGCCCTGGGGCGCGGTCGGCGTGGTCTGCGTCTGCACGGCTGCTCCTCGTCGCCTTGTTCCGAGACCCCTATCGTACGAAAATCATCGTAGTTTGACACTCTCCGTACTACGGACGCCATGAGCGCCCGGAAGGAGCGGGGGCCGCGCGGCGCGCGCGACCACACCGCCCCCGCCGGCCGCTCAGATCGCGCGGTGGTACTGGTCCGGCGCGGCCACCTGGCCGCCCAGTTCCCGGGCGGCGTGGCGGGCGAAGTACGGGTTGCGCAGCAGCTCGCGGCCCAGCAGCACGGCATCCGCCTCGCCATTGGAGACGATCTTCTCTGCCTGCTCCGGCTCGGTGATCAGCCCCACCGCGGCGACCGGCAACCCGGTCTCCCGGCGCACCCGCGCGGCGAACGGCACCTGGTAGCCCGGCTGGACCGGGATGCGCACCTTGGCCGCGTTGCCGCCGCTGGAGACGTCGAGAAGGTCCACGCCATGGTCCTTCAGCAGCGCGGCGAGGCGGACGGTGTCGTCCGGCGTCCAGCCGTTCTCCTCCAGCCAGTCGGTGGCGGAAATGCGGAAGAACAGCGGCAGTTCGTCCGGCCAGACCGCGCGGACCGCGTCGACGACCTCCAGTGCGAAGCGCGCGCGGTTCTCGAAGGAGCCGCCGTAGCCGTCGGTGCGGTGGTTGCTGTGCGGCGAGAGGAACTGGCCGATCAGATAGCCGTGGGCGCCGTGGATCTCGGCGACCTCGAAGCCGGCCGCCAGCGCGCGCCGCGCGGCATCCGCGAACTGGCCGACGATCTCTTCGATCTGCTCCTTCGACAGTTCGTCCGGCAGCGGGTGGCCCTCGTCGAAGGGGACCGGGCTCGGCCCCAGCGGCTGCCAGCCCCGCTGCTCCGTGCCGAGCGGCGCGCCGCCCCGCCACGGGGCGTCGGTGGACGCCTTACGGCCCGCATGGGCGATCTGGATGCCCGGTACGGTGCCCTGCCGCTTGAGGAAGCCGACGATCCGACGGAACGCCTCGACCTGCGCGTCGTTCCATATGCCGAGGTCTCCGGGGCTGATCCGGCCCTCGGGCGAGATGGCGGTCGCCTCGACCAGGATCAGGCCCGTGCCACCGGTGGCGCGGGCGGCGTAGTGGGCGAAGTGCCAGTCGTTCGGGACCCCGGCGCGCTCGCCCGGCTCCGCGCTGTACTGGCACATGGGGGCCATCCAGAGGCGGTTGGGAATGGTCAGCGACCGCAGTGTGCAGGGTTCGAAGAGGGCACTCATGAACGTCTCCATTTCACCTCGGGCAGCCCGGCTCGACTGCGCGTAGTACGGTACCCATCGTAGTACGACGATCGTCAAATTACGATGGCCCCTCGTACAACACGGTGGCCAACACAGCGGAGCGTCGATCGCTTCCCCGGGCCGTTGTCAGTGGCAGGGTGCAGACTCTGTGACGACGGACACATCCCGTTCCGCTGTCCTCCGTTCTCGCCCAAGGAGTGAGCCGTCATGGACGATGTCCTGCTCGCCGTCGGCACCCGCAAGGGTCTTTTCCTCGGCCGCCGGAGCGGCGGCGGGGGCTGGGACTTCACCGGCCCGCACTTCCCCATGCAGGCGGTGTACTCCATCGGCATCGACACCCGCCGCGCCCGCCCCAGACTGCTGGTCGGCGCCGACAGCTCGCACTGGGGCCCGTCCGTCTTCCGCTCCGACGACCTCGGGCACAGCTGGCTCGAGCCCGCCCGGCCCGCGGTGAGGTTCCCCGAGGGCACCGACACCTCGCTGGAGCGGGTGTGGCAGCTGCAACCGGCCGGTCCCGCCGAGCCCGAGGTGGTCTATGCGGGCACCCAGCCGGGCGCGCTGTTCCGCTCCGAGGACGGCGGGGAGACCTTCGCGTTCGTACGGAGCCTGTGGGAGCATCCGCAACGGCCGCAGTGGGGCGCGGGGTTCGGCGGCCAGGCGGTGCACACGGTCCTCACCGATCCGCGGGACCCGCGGGCGGTCATGGTGGCCGTGTCGTCCGGCGGGGTGTACCGGTCCGGGGACGGCGGGGCGAGCTGGGCGCCGTCCAACAGCGGGCTCAAGGCGGACTTCCTGCCCGATCCGTATCCGGAGTTCGGGCAGTGCGTCCACAAGGTCGCCCGGGACCCGGCCGCCCCCGAGCGGCTGTATCTGCAGAACCACGGCGGCGTCTACCGCAGCGACGACGGCGGGGCGCACTGGTCGGAGATCGGCAAGGGGCTCCCCGCCGACTTCGGCTTCGCGGTCGCCACCCATCCGCGGCGCGGCGGCGTGGCGTATGTCTTCCCGGTCATCGACGGCTCGGACCGCTATCCGCCGGACTACCGCTGCCGGGTGTTCCGGACCGAGGACGCGGGTTCCTCGTGGGACGAGCAGTCCGCCGGGCTGCCGGACGAGCACCACTACGGGGTGGTGCTGCGGGACGCGCTGCGCACGGACGACGCGGACCCGGCGGGGGTGTACTTCGGCAATCGCAACGGGGAGGTGTACGCGAGCGCGGACGAGGGCGAGAGCTGGCGGCAGATCGCCCGCCACCTCCCCGATGTGCTGTGCGTCCGGGCCGCCGTGATCGGCTGAGCGTGATCGGCTGAGACGGCACGCGGCCACGCGCTGAGCCACTAGAGTGACGCGGTGTGGCAGCACGACCGTTGAAAGACATTGTGGAACCGGGCTGGGCCAAGGCGCTGGAGCCCGTCGAAGAACGCATCGCGGCGATGGGCGACTTCCTGCGGGCCGAGATCGCGGCCGGCCGCACCTATCTGCCCGCCGGACCGCATGTGCTGCGCGCCTTCCAGCAGCCCTTCGACGAGGTCAAGGTGCTGATCGTCGGTCAGGACCCCTATCCGACGCCCGGACACGCCGTGGGGCTCAGCTTCTCCGTGGCCCCGGAGGTCCGGCCGCTGCCCGGCAGCCTGGAGAACATCTACCGGGAGCTGCACACCGACCTCGGGCTGCCGCGCCCGTCCAACGGCGATCTGACGCCCTGGACCCAGCAGGGCGTCCTGCTGCTCAACAAGGCGCTCACCACGGCGCCGCGCCGCCCCGCCGCCCACCGCGGCAAGGGCTGGGAGGAGGTCACCGAACAGGCCATCCGGGCGCTGGCCGGGCGCGGCCGTCCCCTGGTGTCCATCCTGTGGGGCCGCGACGCCCGTGACGTACGGCCGCTGCTGGGCGCCCTTCCGGCGGTCGAGTCCGCGCACCCCTCCCCCATGTCGGCCGACCGGGGGTTCTTCGGTTCGCGTCCGTTCAGCCGCGCCAACGACCTCCTTGTACAGCAGGGAGCGCAACCCGTGGACTGGCGTCTTCCCTGACCGCTTCGTTCCAGGTGGGCGAAGGGTAGTCTGCCCGCCATGACGACACAGCCGAACACCCCTGCGGGCTGGTACGCCGACCCGCAGGGCACGCCGAACCAGCTGCGCTGGTGGGACGGTGCCCAGTGGACCGAGCACACGCACCCCGGCCAGCCGGGGCAGGCCCCACCGCCGCAGGCCGCGCCGTCCAACCCCAATCCGGCCAAGGTCCAGCGCCAGGTGCAGCAGCAGGCGCGTGTGGCCCCGGCGGCGGGCGGTGGCGGCACGCTGTTCAGCGAGCCGGTGCTGGTGGTGAACCAGAAGGCCAAGCTGATCGAGCTGACCAATGAGTACAGCGTCTTCGACCAGCACGGCCGCACCATCGGTTCGGTGGTCCAGGTCGGCCAGAGCACGCTCAAGAAGGTCGCGCGGTTCGTCTCCAGCCTCGACCAGTTCATGACGCACAAGCTCGAGATCCGCGACGCCCACGGACAGCCGCATCTGGTGCTCACCCGCCCGGCGAAGTTCATCAAGTCCAAGGTGCTCGTGACGCGCCCGGACGGCCAGCCGGTCGGCGAGATCATCCAGCGGAACGCCATCGGCAAGATCAACTTCGGAATACACGTCAACGGCCAGCAGATCGGCGCCATCAAGGCGGAGAACTGGCGCGCCTGGAACTTCGCCATCGTCGACCACACGGACACCGAGATCGCCCGGATCACCAAGACCTGGGAGGGCCTCGCGAAGACCATGTTCACGACGGCGGACAACTACGTCCTGCAGATCCACCGCCAGCTGCCCGATCCGCTGCTGAGCCTGGTGGTGGCCACCGCCCTGACCGTGGACACGGCGCTCAAGCAGGACGCGCGCGGATTCGGCTGAGCCGGTGGGCGATGCGATGACCGGCGCGACGCATGTGCTCGGGATCGACTCGGGCGGGTCCGGCGTACGGGTGGCTGTGGCGCGCGCGCAGACGTGTCGCGGCTCCGCGGAGAAGCCGCTGACCTGGTCCTCACCCACCCCCGCGGTCGTCGGCGACCGGGGCATCGACGCGCACGGCCTGCTGGCCCGCGTGGAGCCCGCCGCCCGCGAGCTGCTGCGCGAGGCCGGAGTACGGCGGCTGGGCGCCGTGTGCGTCGGCGCGGCGGGCATGGCCACACTCGGCGACGATCTGCGCGCCACACTGCCGGGCGCGCTCGCGGACGCCTTCGGCGTACGGCGACTCGCCCTGGCGGCCGACGGAGTGACCGCCTACGCCGGGGCCCTCGGACAGCGGCCCGGTGCGGTCGTGGCCGCGGGCACGGGCCTGATCGCACTGGGCGCGGTGCCGGACGGTGCGGACGGCTCCGGCGGCGGTTCCGGCCTCGGCGGCGGTTCCGGCTCCGGCGGCGGTTCCGGCTCCGGCGGCGGTTCCGGCTCCGGCGGCGGGAGCGGCTGGCGGCGCGCCGACGGCTGGGGTCATCTGCTGGGCGACTGCGGCGGCGGCGCGTGGATCGGCCGGGCGGGCCTCGAGGCGGCGATGCGCGCGTACGACGGACGCGAGGGCGGCTCACGGCCGCTGCTGGCCCGTCTGGAGGCAGTCTTCGGCCCGCCCGGTGAGCTGCCGGGGAAGCTGTATCCGCGCCCCGACCGGCCCGCCGTACTGGCCTCCTTCGCGCCCGAGGTCGCCCGGTGCGCCGTCGCGGATCCGGTCGCGAACCCGGTCGCGGATCCCGTCGCCGAGGCGATCCTGCGGGACGCGGCCCGGCATATCGCCGAGGCCGCGGAGGCGGTCTGTCCGCGTCTGGAGCCGAGCGAGGTGGCGCTCACCGGTGGCCTGTTCCGTATGGGCGAGCCCCTGCTCGCGCCCCTACGCGCGGAGTTGGCGGCGCGGCTGCCGGGGATCCCGGTCGCCGAGGCCGCCGGGGATCCGCTGGAGGGCGCGCTGTGCGTCGCCGCGGCGCTCGCGGCGGGCGAGCTGCGGCTGCCGCGGGACCCGGGGCTGCTGAGCGTCGTCGCCCAGGCGCCTCTGCGTGGTGCTTCGGACAGCTGGGGCGCATCCGATAATCGGTGACGCTACTCCGTATTTCGGACAGAGTATCGGTTCTTCGAACAACCCCGACCTCTTTCCGTGCATCAATGAACAGCAGGGCTCGGCAAAATGGGACAGATAACACCCAGTCGCACCCTCCCGAACAGCCGAGCCCATGAAGCGACTAACATGCGGCGCCATGAGCTCCCCCACTGGGCCCGCGTCCGGCCTGCCTGTACGAATGCCGCGTCCCCGCCAGTCCGGACAGCCCGGACAGTCCGGACAGCCCGGACGGCACCGCCGACCGGAGCCCGCGGCCGCACCCCTCGGCGCGCCTCCGCTGGTGCTGGCCGTCCCGGGCACCCCGGACGCCGCCACCCGGAGCCTGGCCGAGGAGGTCGTGAGCATCGCGCGCTCCGAGCTGCCCGGTCTCGACGCCCAGATCGGCTATGTGGACGTGGACGGGGCCGGCGGGGAGTTCCCGCAGCTCGAGGCCGTGCTCGCGCGCGCCGCCCAGGAGCGCTCCGAGCGCCTGCGGAAGGCGACCGAGGCCGCCAAGACCGCCGCGGCGGCCACTGCGGAGGCGGTCGCCGCGGCCGAGGCCGCCGGCGAGGTGGTCGAGGACATCCCGCCCCCACCGACCGTCGCCACCGACGCCCCCGCGGCCGTCGTGGTCCCGCTGCTCGCGGGCCCGGACAGCGCGCTGCTGCGCCGGATACGCCAGGCCATCATGAGCAGCGGCTCCGCCGCCGAACTCACCGATGTCCTCGGCCCGCACCCGCTGCTCGCCGAGGCCCTGCACGTACGTCTGTCGGAGGCGGGTCTGGCCCGCGCCGACCGCGCCCGCCTCTTCACGGTCGCGACCGCCGCGGACGGCATCATCCTGGCCACGGTCGGCGGCGAAGAGGCCGCCCAGGCCGGCGGCATCACGGGCATGCTGCTCTCCGCGCGTCTGGCCGTGCCGGTGATGGCCGCCGCGCTGGACGAGGACGGGGCCGTCGTCCGCGTCGCCGAGCAGCTGCGCTCGGCCGGCTCCGCCCGGCTCGCGCTCGCGCCGTACCTCATCGGCCCCGAGGTCTCCGCCGAGCTGACCGCGGCCGCCGCCCAGGAGGCGGGCTGCGCGGCGGCCGACGCGCTCGGCGCGTACCCGGCCGTGGGCAAGCTGGCGCTGGCGAAGTACGCGGCGGCGCTGGGCATCAGGCTGCAGGCGTCCTCGGCGACGCGCTGACCTGGCTGCTCGCGGGTGGGGCGGCGACCCGGGCCGGATCGCCGCCCCACCCGCGCAGGCGCTCAGCCGAAGATCACGCAGGATGCCGCCGGCGCCTCGATCGAGCCGCCCCGGGTGGGCACCCCGGTCGAGGGGTCGAGGTCGAACCAGGTGACATCGCCCGAGCGCTCATTGGACGCGTAGAGGCGGCGGCCCGAGGGGCCGAGGGTCAGATCGCGCGGCCAGTGGCCGCCGCACGGGGTGGTGGTGACGAGCTCCATGCGATCGCCTGGCGTGTCGAGGGCGAGCGTCGCGATGCTGTCGTGACCGCGGTTGGCGGTCCACACGAAGCGGCCGTCGGCCGAGACCACCACCTCGGAGGGGAAGGTCTCCACGTCCGTGCCGCGCGGCAGGACCGGTGTCTCGCCGAGCGGTTCGAGGGCGCCGGACGCCGCGTCCCAACGGCACACCGTGAGCGTCGGATCCAGCTCGTTGATGACGTACGCACGGTCGCCGCGCGGATGGAACGCGAGATGGCGCGGGCCCGTGCCCGCACGCAGCCGGACCTCGCGGTGCGGACGGGGCCCGGCGGGCTCGTACACCCATACCGCGTCGGCGCCCAGATCGACGGCGAGGACCCAGCTGCCCGACGGATCGGGCGCCACGGCGTGTGCGTGCGGCCCCTCCTGCCGCTCGGAATGCGGCCCGCTGCCCTCGTGCCGTAGTACGGCCGTCGGCTCCCCGAGGCGGCCGTCGTCCAGGACCGGGAGCGCGGTGACGCTGCCGGAGCCGTAGTTGGCGGTGAGCAGCTGCCCGTCGACGAGCGCGAGATGGGTGGGGTCCGCACCGTGTACGGGCACGGGTTCGCCGAGCAGCACGGGCGGGCTGTCCGGGTCGGCGACGCGGAAGGCGGCGGCCGCGCCGTCGTCGGTCTCGCTGACCGCGTAGAGGATGTCGCCGCCGGGCGCGAGCGTGAGATACGAGGGGTTGGCGACCGCATCCGTGGAGTGCCGGACCCGCAGCGCGCCCGTCCGGGCGTCGACGTCCGCGACGGTGATTCCGGCCCCGCCCTCCGAGGTGAACGACCCGATGTACGCCCGTTGTCCCGTGCCTGTCGTACTCACCGCACTGCCCTTCCGCTGAAATACGGTTGCGCGCCGACGGTAACAGGGCGGTCTAGACCAACACGCCGTGGTGACACCCGGCGAAGGGGTCCGATCCGACGTCCGGCGCAGCGCGGACCGTCGCGCCCCGCCCCCGCGACCCGTAGCCGACCCGGCCGCATGACGGCGCGTCAGGCCCGCGCGGCGGACGCCCGCAGCGGGGCGACGAGTCCGCTCAGCGCCGTCTCCAGACCGTGCAGATGCGCGAGCGCGCGTTCCGCGCCCGGGTGGGGGTGGGGCTGGGCCGCGCAGTGGACGGGCTCGGGCTTCGCCGCGGCGCCGGGGGCCACCAGGCGGCCCCACCGCCGCCTCGACCCGCCGGCACGCGGCGGTCAGGCGGGCGTCGTGCGTACCATGACCTGCCGCGCGCGGGCCCGCCGGGCGCGCAGGGGCCTGAGCGGATGCAGCAGCGGGGCGACCGACATCCGCAGCCGGGCCAGCGCCCACTCCAGCTCGGCGACGTGCGGCGCCGGGTCGGCCGCACAGTTGCCGTACGCACTCCAGGGCGCGCCGCACCGGCGCCCCACCGCCGCCTCGACCCGCCGGCACGCGGCGGTCAGGCGGGCGTCGTGCGTACCAAGACCTGCCGCGCGCGGGCCCGCCGGGCGCGCAGGGGCCTGAGCGGATGCAGCAGCGGGGCGACCGACATCCGCAGCCGGGCCAGCGCCCACTCCAGCTCGGCGACGTGCGGCGCCGGGTCGGCCGCGTCGTCGCCCGCGAGCCGCCGCGCCGACCCGGCCGCGCAGTGCCGTACGCACTCCAGGGCGCGCCGCACCCAGGCGTCGGTCGCGGCGTGCGTGGTGACGGGCAGCACCATCGAGGCGTTCTCGACCACGGGCGCGGGGATCTGCTGACCCGGGTCGTCGCCCGGGACAACGAGCATCTGGAGGATGTCGTCCAGCGGCTCATCCGGATGCCGGGCGTCGTCCGTCCCCGTACCGAGGTGGCGCTGCGCGAGCGCGTCCGGCACCGGATGCTGCCCCTGGTGGACGCGGTGGGGCGGGCGGCCCCGGCCGGCCGCGCCCAGGAGCCCCGGCGCCGGCCCTGATCACGGCCTTGGCATGCTGGTGCCCATGAGCTCCAGCCGCACACCGCACCCCCCGTCGCCGCGCCTCCCCGCCGTGATCTTCGATCTGGACGGCACACTCGTGGACAGCGAGCCGAACTACTGCGAGGCGGGGCGGCGGACCCTCGAGCGGTACGGTGTCACGGGCTACACCTGGCAGGAGCACTCCCGGTTCATCGGGATCGGCACCCGCGAGACCCTGGAGACCCTGCGCGACCAGTACGGCATCGACGCGCCCGTGGACGAACTGCTCGCCGTCAAGAACCGGCACTATCTGGAGCTGGTCGCCGCCGCCACCGAGGTCTTCCCCGCGATGCGCGCGTTCGTCGAGCGGCTGCGCTCCGCCGGCCATCCGCTCGCCGTCGCCTCCGGCTCCTCCCGTGCCGCCATCGAGGCCACGCTCACCACCACGGGTCTGGACGCGCTGCTGCCCGTCTACGTCTCCGCGGAGGACGTCGGCCGCGGCAAGCCGGAGCCGGATGTCTTCCTGGCGGCCGCCCGGCTGCTGGGCACCGATCCGGCCGACTGTGTGGTGGTCGAGGACGCCGCGCCCGGGGTGGAGGCGGCGCGGCGGGCCGGGATGCGCTGTATCGCCGTCCCGTACACCATGGACGCCGACCGGGACGGTGCGGTCTACGCCGCCGCCGGGCTGGTCTTCGCGGGCGGTCAGCGCGAGTTCGACGCCCGGCGGGCCTACGACTGGGCGACAGCCGGTAGTTGACACCCCGACACGTCCTCCCCCGTCCCCCAGTGAGACGATGCGCATGCCCGGACATGTCATCACAGGAGACGGAGGGCGTATGAAACACGGTGGGGGAAGAACGATCCGTCGCTGGGGGGCGACCGTCATCGCGTCGACGGCGGCACTGTCGATCGCCGTACCGACGGCCACCGCACAGGCCGCGGCCGGCCCGTCGGGTATCCGCGCCAAGAGCGCGTATCTGCTGGACAGCGGCGCCAACCGGCAGCTGTGGACCAAGGCCGCCGACACCAAGCGGCCGATGGCCAGCATCACGAAGATCATGACCGCGGTCGTGGTGCTCGACACCCGTGGGGTGAACCTCGACAAGAAGGTCACCGTCAAGCAAGCGTACCTGGACTACATACGGACCAGCGGCGGCAGCGCGGCGGATCTGAAAAAGGGCGACAAGCTCACGGTCAAGCAGCTGCTGTACGGGATGCTGCTGCCGTCCGGCTGTGACGCGGCGATGGCGCTCGCCGACACCTTCGGTACCGGGAACACCACCGCCAAGCGCACCACGTCGTTCATCTCCAAGATGAACAAGAAGGCGGACGCGCTGGGGATGACCAAGACCCAGTACGACTCCTTCGACGGCATCACGGATCACCACAGCAACTACACGACGGCCCGTGACCTGGCGAAGCTGGCGCGCCACGCGCTCGGCAACACCACCTTCCGCACGGTCGTCAAGTCCGTCGACACCGAGCAGAAGGCCCCGGCCGCCAACGGGCGGACCAGGACCTACTTCTGGTCGAACACGAACAAGCTGCTGGGCTCGTACAGCGGCGCGATCGGCATCAAGACCGGCACCGGCAGCGCGGCCGGCAAGTGCGTCGTCTTCGCGGCCAAGCGGAACGGCCGTACCGTCGTGGGCGTCATCCTCAACGACGTCAACCGGTACCCGGACGCCAAGAAGATGCTCGACTGGGCGTACCACACCCGCACCCAGGTGACCTGGCGTCAGCTCCCCGAGGGCGCCCGGCAGGACTGATCCCGCCGCACGCAACGGTGCCCCGGCCGGACGAGTCCGGCCGGGGCACCGTTGTTCGTAGGGCGTCAGCCGCACTTACGGCCGGTGTTGATGCAGTTCACCGCCTTCTTCATCAGCGACGAGGACATCACGTTGATGAAGTCACCGTGGTCGGTCACCGGCTTGTGCAGCTGCTCGGGGAAGCTGTCGACGGCGAAGACCGAGCCCGGCGCGATCTTGTAGGTGATCCGCTGGGTCAGCTGGGGAACGGCGCGGAATCCCGTGGGGCACGCGCCCTTGGCGTCCGCGAAGGCCACATGGGTGCGGTGGTTCGCACTGTCGGCGTTCTTGCCGTCCCAGCAGCTCTGGAACTTGAACGTACGGACCACATTGCTGCCCTTCGGGCAGAGCGGGTACTTGTCCTTCAGCTGACGGTTCTCAAAGCCGGTGCAGCTCCAGGAGGCGTTGGCGTTGGCCGTTCCGTTGGTGAACGCCTTGGCGTCGCCGGTGATGATGCGCAGGAACTTCGGCATCGCCACGACCTTGGAGACCGGGCTGCCGCCGAAGGTGATCTGCGCCGAGGCGGGCTGGAGGATGGTTCCGATGTTGCCTTCCGTGCCTCCGCCGGGGAGGTTCACATCGCGCTCGTTCTTTCCGTCGCGCAGTCGCACGACCGGCCAGTAGTGGGTGGAGCGGTCACCGTTGGTGCAGGTGGTCCCGGCGGCGGCGAGACCGTCATTGGTGGAGAAGGCGTCGGTGTCGCGATTGCCGACGTAGTCGTGCATATGGTGGGCGCCGTTGCTCACACCGGGAGCGACGATCACATTGTCGGAGTTGAAGTGCTTGTTCTCGTTGCGGCCGCAGCGCGACGAGAAGGTGCCGCGAGAGGCGTTGGCCTGCTTGCGGGGGTTGGCGACGTTGGGCTGCACCTTACGGATGTCCACGAAGTCCGACTTCTGGGGCCCGGCCTGCGCCTGACCGCCCGCGGCCGGCGTGGCGGTGCCCGCGGCCGGCGTGGCGGCACCCGCGGACGGGGTGGCGGCACCCGGGGTGGAGGTGTTCGCCGGCGCGGCAGCGGGGGCCGCGTCGGTCCGCTTGACGGTGCAGGGCGCCATCGCGTCCAGCCCCTGCGCCTGCTTCGACGCCCCGCCCATTTCCGTGGCGATGCTGTCCAGCGTGGCGCGACGCTTGGACGTCAGCGGTTCCAGTACCCGCGTCCGCACCCAGTTCTGGTCGGCTTGCGCCCCACGTGCGGCAAGCCGCTTATAGGCGTCGGCGACCTGACTGTCCATCTGCGCCAGCTGCTTGTCCACGGCGGGCCGCGCCTGCTGCGGCACGCTCGACAGTTCCGTCGCGACATCGGGGCAGGTGACGGTCATCGCCCCCTGCGCCGACGTCTGCTGTCCGGCGGACTGGCGGGCAGCGGAGGCATCGTTGTCGGTCATCAGGAGAGCCCCGCCACCCACGGCCAGTGCGGTCACTCCGACCACGGCCAACCCGATGACCCTGGACCGCTTGTGTCTCTTCTTGTTACTCACCATTCGCCCCTCAAGTGGCAGTCGACATACGCCGGGAACGTCACGCCCTCGGCCTCCATCGCACCGCGCCCCCCTCACGCGCCGCGGGCGGAGGCACAGCACGACAGTGAGGGATACGGAAACCGGAGCGATTCTTCTCAGCGGCGGCCGAACCGTTCCACGGAGTGGCGGTCGGCTCGATACGGCGGGGCCGTGCACTCGCTCAACGTGTGGCGGATCCACCCCCAGAAGGCCGGGTGTCCCGTCAGCATGTGCCCCGCCGGGATGATCTCGACCTCGCAGTCGGCCGTGGTCTCCTCCGCCCACCGGTGCAGCCCGGCCGGATCGGCCAGTGGGTCGGTCTCACCCGCCAGCGCGCGGATCCGACAGCTCAGCACCGGGTGACGGCCGCGCCGGTAGAGCTCGGCGAGTCTGGCGTCGGCCCGCAGCGCGGGCAGAAAGGGATCGATCAGATCCGGATTGTCCAGAAGGGTGAGCGGCACTCCGTCGAGCTCCCGCAGCTGCTCGATCAGCCGGTCCTTCGGCAGCCCATGCAGCGGCACCGCCGGGTGCGGGACGCCGGGGCCGTTGCGGCCGGAGACCACGAGGGCGGTCGGCTCGCCCAGAGAGGGGCGCAGTGCGTGGGCCAGTTCGTAGGCGAGCAGGGCGCCGAAGCTGTGGCCGTAGAGCACATACGGGCCGTCCGCCTCGGCCCTGATGCGGGAGGCGAGGTCCGCGACGAGGGTGGCAAGCCGGTCGGGCGGCGGCTCTTCCCAGCGTGTGCCGCGGCCTGGCAGTTCCACGAGGTGCACCCGGGCGTTTGCCGCGATACGGCGCCGCCACGGGGCGAAGCCGGCGGCGCTGCCGCCGGCGTGCGGCAGGCAGAAGAGCTGGGGCCGCCCGGGCCGGCTCCTCTCGTGCGCGAGGTGGCCGTCCGTTGTTCCGAGGCCGTCTGTTCCACGGTCGTCCATGGTGCCCCTCCAGGGCTGAGTGTGCTGTTCAGCGGCCGGGCGGATGGGCCGGGTGCGCACTTTGGCCGGCGATCACATGCCGGGCGACGGGCGAGAGGAGAGCGATCAGGTCGTCCAGGTCCGCGGACGCCAGGGGTGCCACGGGCGTGATGTGGCGCACCACCATCAGGCCGATCAGCTGGGCGCCGAGCATGACGGTGTGCGGGCAGGGTCCGGTGGCGTCCGGGGACACCCGGCGCAGGACTTCGGCGAGGTGCCGACCGGCATCCCGGTGCGTCACCGAGCTGCGGATCAGGGCGAGGATCGCGCTGCGCCGCTCCTCGGACTCCCACCACACCAGCTCCCGGCGGAGCAGTTGCTCTCCGGTGAGGATCCGGCCATCGGGCGCCGCGTGGCCGTCCCCTGCGGACACCAGGAGCCGGCCGGCCTCACGCAGGGCCGCGGTGAGCACACCGTCACGGGAGCCGAAGTAGTAGTGGATCAGGCTGGTGTTGACCCCCGCGCGGTCGGCGATGCCACGTACGGTGCTGCCCCCGTAGCCGTATTCCGAGAGCTCCTCGCAAGCGGCCCGGAGGATGATGGCGCGGTTGGCGGTGCCAGGAGGGCGGGGTCGCCGGTACCGCTTCCCGGCCTCGTCTCCGTACGGCGCCGGGGCCTCCTGCGGCGGACCAGCGGCGAGCACCGCGTCGAGCTGGGACTCCAGGCTGAACTCATCGGCCTGGCAGGCCGCCTCGCCGCTTGCGGCGACCAGCCGGTGCAGCGCTCCGGACTCGCACAGCACCGCCAGCCCGAGCAGATGGGCGGCCGTCACGGCGCGGCCCAGCTGGTCACGGTCCAGCGGATCGTGGCCCGGGCCGGCGGTCGGATCGAGGTCGCGCAGCAGGCCGGTGACGAAGGAGACCAGGCGGGAGCCGGTCGGGCCGTCGGTCATGGCGGAGGCCACCAGAGCCCGCCGGCCGAGCGCGTCGGCGTTCCACAGAGCCCTCAGCCGCTGGGCGAGTTGGGCGGCGTCCGAGCGGGTGCCGCCGCGGAGGCCGTCGGACAGCGGGCCGTCCGGCGTTTTCAGCGGCCCGGGCGCCTCGCCGGCCGTGGCGACGCAGCGGCGGGGCTGGAGAGCGGTGCGCAGCAGACGGCTCCGCGAGCCGAAGTAGTGGTGGAGCAGCCGGATGTCCACCTGGGCGCGTCTGGCCACGCCGCGCAACGAGGTGCCGTTGTAGCCATGTGCCGCGAGCTCTTCGCGTGCGGCGTCCAGGATGCGGTCTCTGGTCGGAAGACCGTTCATGAGCCACCCCAGGAGAGACATAATTCATCCGGCAATGAATACAGTAGGAGATCCTCGTACCCGCGACACCCCGGAACCGGGACATGGCCGGATTTGGCCCGCGGGACCCGGCCAGGGCTCGCGCCGCCCGGCCCGGCTGCCGTGCCGGACCGGGCAGCCGCCACGGAGGCGGCAGGAGCCGGGGGTCAGGCGTGGCCCGCGGGAGCGCCCTGCAGCGAAACCACCAGCCGGGTAATGGCGTCGAGATTCTTGAAGTGCGCGCCGACGATTTTCTCCGGCGGAATGGAGACCCCGTAGCGATCGAGAATGAAGGAGATCAATTCCGTGGTGGTGAGCGAGGTGAGTATCCCCCATTCGAGAAGCGGGGTGCCGGGCTGGAGACCGCCTTCCCCCTCGGGGAGGAAGCGCTCCTCGACATAGCCCGTCAGCTCGGTGATGACCTCGTCGTACCCTTGTAGGTTGGTGCTCTTCGGCATGCGTGCGACCTCCGGGATCTGAGCCGTAAGAAATGGATTACCGCGCGGAACACGGCTCCGCGCCCCTCACACTAGCCAGCACATTCGATTGTCTCTTCGGCTCCTTTGATGAATTCGGACCTGTCCTTTCGGATGAGTCGCGGAATAACTCCCGCGGCCGGCAGCGGCGTCGTCACGGCCCGAGCTTCGCCAGGGCGGACCGCCCCGTGCCGCCCTCCGGCGCAGCCGGGTCCTGGCGGGTCTCGTCGTGCGGAGCGGCGGTGCGGGTGATCCCCAGCATGTGCAGCAGCGGCCCGGCCATGGCCGTGGTGACCAGCGCCATGATCACCATCATGGTGAACATCTCGGTGTCGATAACGCCCAGTTGGCGCCCGATGTCGAGGATGACGATCTCGGTGAGGCCGCGGGTGTTCATCAGCGTCCCGAACGCCCCCGCCTCCCGCCAGGACATCCCCGACATACGGGCGGGCAGCACGGTCCCCGCGTACTTGCCCAGGACGGCGACCACCAGGATCAACCCGAGGTACGTCAGGCCTGCCGGGCCGAGCACCCCCACGTTCACCGAAAGGCCGGTGACGATGAAGAAGACCGGCAGCAGCACTGTCACGATCCCCGTCAGTGGTGCAGCCACCCTTCGGTGCAGTTCGCCCCGGGTCTCGCGCGGCATCATCAGTCCGAAGGCGAAGGCCCCGAAGATGGCGTGGATGCCGATCCAGGAGGTCACCCAGGCGGACAGGAAGACACCGGAGGCGATCAGCACGAGCGGATTGGCGCCGGACGCCCCCTGGCGCGACCGGCCGACCAAGAAGCGCAGCAGGGGCCGTACGGCGAACGCCACCAGCCCGTACGCCGCGCTGAGGCCGACGACGGTGAAGAAGTCCCCCGGGCTGCCCGATTCGGAGATCGCCACCACCAGCACGAGGACACACCAGGCCAGTACGTCTCCCACGGCGGCACAGGCCATCGCCGTGGATCCCACGCGGGTCCCGGTGAGCCCGCTGTCCTTGATGATGCGGGCCAGCACCGGGAAGGCCGTGATGGCGAAGGCCGTACTCAGGAAGAGAACGAAAGCGGTCGTGCTCCGCCCGGCGTCGGCGTAGCGCCCGGCGAGCAGGACCGCGGCCCCGGCGCCGAGCACCAACGGCACGGCCATGGACAGCCCGGCCATCACGCCGATGGACCGGCCACGGCCGCGCAGCCGGCCCAGATCCATCTCCCAGCCCGCCAGGAACATGAAGAGGAGCAGCCCGACCTGGGCCACGGCGGAGAGCATCGGCCGAGCGTCGTGGGGAAAGATCCGCTCGGGCAGATCCCCGGGCAGCAGGCCGAGAACGCTCGGCCCGAGCATGATGCCGATGGCGATCTCCGCCACTACCGGCGGCTGGCGCAGCCGTCTGCTCAGCCCGATGAGCAGACGGCCCGCGAGCAGCACGATGGCCACATCGGCCATGGCTATCGCCTCGGTCGGGAGCCCCTCCGCTGCCATCTGTCCTCCAGACGTGTCGGTGTCCGTACGGCGCGTCCGGCCAACGCACGGGAATGAGGATTCTTCCGAGGGGCCGGGGCCACCGCCATTGGTCTTGGGAGGGAAACCGGCGGCGCCCATCGGTGCCGCTGAGGGGCCCGGAAGGAGGAGACACGGTAGAAGGGACGAATTATCAGCCGCGCGCCGCGCCGCGCCGGTCCGCCGTGGCAGGGTGGTTGAGGCGTCTTGTGGAGCCGTGCGCGGGCGGGGGGACAGAGTGCTGGTGCGCTCCGCGCGCGGATCGATCCGACGCGGGCAGCACCTCCTGGCGCGTCGTGGGCCGCGTGGTGGCCCGTCGGCACCGGCCGCCCCTCCGTCGGTCCTCGGCACCCGTGACGAACCATCAACCACCATGTATCGGGGAGTCTCATGGATTTCGGCTGGACAGCTGATCAGGAAGGACGCCATCGGGAGACCCTGGAGGCCGTCCGCCGTGCCTTCCCCACCGGGCGGGTTCCGCAGGAGCCCTTCAGCCGGATGGACTGGATGACGCTGGGGCGCCTGGGGCTGCTCGGGGCGTGCCTGCCCGACAAGTACGGCGGGCTCGGGCTGGGAGCGCTGGACACCGCGCGGCTGTACGAGGCGCTGGGCGAGGGCTGCAGCGATACCGGACTGGTCTTCGCGGCCAGCGCCCACCTCTTCGCCTGCGCCGTGCCGGTGGCGGAGTTCGGCTCCGATGACCTCAAGTTCCGGTGGCTGCCGGGAATCTGCTCCGGAGAGCTCATCGCGGGCAACGCCATGACCGAGGCCGACGCGGGCTCCGACGTGTCGAAACTCCTGTTGACCGCCACCCCGGTGGACGGCGGCTACCTGGTGAACGGGGAGAAGAGCTTCGTCAGCAACGGCCCCGCCGCCGACCTCTTCGTCACCTATGCGACGACCGACCCGGAGGCGGGCCATCTCGGGCAGACGGCCTTGGTGGTACCCGCGGCCACGGCGGGCGTCCGGGTGGGAGAGCCGTTCGACAAGATGGGCCTGCGCTCCACCCCCGCCGGAGCCGTGACCTTCACCGATTGCTTCGTACCCGCCGATCATGTGCTGGGCGTTCCGGGGATGGGGGCGACGATCTTCCAGCACTCGATGGGGTGGGAGCGGGCCTGTCTCTTCGCAGGCTATGTCGGGATGACGGCCCGGCTGGTCGAGCGGACCGCCGAACACGCACGGACGCGCCGTCAGTTCGGCCGTCGGCTGGCCGACTTCCAGGCGGTTTCGCACCGGATCGTCGACATGGCGATGCGGCTGGAGACCGCCCGGCTGCTGCTCTACCGCGCCTGCTGGGAGATGGACCAGGGGCGGCCCGCCCGGTTGCCCGTGGCGCTGTCCAAACTCGCCGCGTCCGAGGGTGCGGTGGCCAGTGCCCTGGACGCGGTACGGATCTTCGGCGGGCGCGGCTTCCTGGTGGACGCCGGCGTGGAGGCCGAGCTGCGCAATGCCGTGCCGAGCGTCCTGTTCTCCGGCACATCCGAGATCCAGAAGGAACTGGTCGCGAAGGAGCTGGGGCTGTGAGGCTGCATCAGCTGGTGGCCGACGCGGCCCGACGCACCCCGAAGGCCCTGGCAGTCCATGCCGTTGACGGGCGCCTGACCTACGGCGAACTCGATGCGCTCGCCGATCGCTACAGCGCGGCGCTGGCCGCGCTGGGCGTGCGGCCGGGCGACCGGGTGCTGCTGTGGGCGGAGAAGAGTACACAGGCTGTGGCGCTGATGCAGGGGTGCCTGCGGCGCGGGGCGGTCTATGTGCCGGTGACGGAGTCCAACCCAGCCGCCCGGGCCGCCCGGATCGCCCGGGGCTGCGGCGCCGCCCTGACCGTCACGGACGCGGACAGGGCGCGGCGCGGCGCGGGTTGGGAGTCGGCCGCGGGAGCACTGGCGACGTTCGAGGAGCTCCTGGCCGGGGCAGCGGGGGTGGCGCCGCCGCCGGTGGACGGATCCCCGGACGACCTGGCGTACATCCTCTACACCTCGGGCTCGACCGGGGAGCCCAAGGGCGTGTGCCTGAGCCACCGGAACGCGCTCGCGTTCGTGACCTGGGCCGGTGAACTGCTGGGTCTCGGGCCGCGGGACAGACTCTCCAACCACGCTCCCTTCAACTTCGATCTCTCGGTCTTCGACCTCTACGCCGCGTTCCACGCGGGGGCCGCGGTCTATCTGATCTCTCAGGAGATGGCGTACGCACCGGAGCAGCTGGTGCGCTTTCTGCGCCGGCACGAGCTGACCGTCTGGTACTCGGTGCCGTCGGCGCTCGCGTTGATGATGACCAAGGGAGGGCTCTTCGACGATGTGCCGCCGCCCGCGCTGCGGATCTGTCTGTTCGCCGGTGAGCCGTTCCCGCTCCCGCTGGTCCAGCAGTTGCGTACGCGGTGGCCCGGCGTGCGGATGTTCAACTGGTACGGCCCCACGGAGACCAATGTGTGCACCTCGTACGAGGTGACAGCGGCCGTTGCGCGGCGCACCACGGCCCTGCCGATCGGAACAGTCTGTTCCGGCGACTCGATGACGCTGGTGCCGCAGGACCGGGAAGGTGAGTACGAGCTGCTGATCTCCGGCCCGACGGTCATGCTCGGCTACTGGGGCCAGGAACCCCACACCGACGCGTATCCGACCGGCGACATCGTGCGGATCGGAGCGGACGGGAACCTGGAGTTCACCGGCCGGCGCGACCACCTGGTGAAGGTGCGCGGCCAACGGGTGGAGCTGGGCGAGGTGGAGAGCGTTCTCGGTGCCCATCCCGGGGTGGCGGACGCCGCCGTCGTGGTCGTCGGGTCCGGCTTGGAGGCGGCGCTCCACGCGGTGATCACGAAGAAGGACCCGGAGTCGTCCGTCTCGCTGCTCGGGCTCAAGGAGTGGTCGGCGCAGCGGCTGCCCTCATACATGATCCTGGACGCCCTGCATGTGGTGGATGAGTTGCCGCTCACCGGAAACGGAAAGAAGGACCGCAAGCGTATGGCCCGGGACATCGCCCCGGAACAATGATCCACCGAGAATTCGTCAGAAATGCGGGAACACCCGCGGGTTGCATGTGGGAGCCCCCCCGGGAAAAGGGAGGGCTCCCCCATTTACCCGACAGGTGACACGGGAAGCCTCGCGGCCAACCCTGCCGTCCGGACCATTCCGATCTCGTACGCGTAGATCACGGCATGCACACGATTTCGCAGGTCCAGTTTATCGAGCATACGCTGCACATGGGATTTCACTGTACTCTCACTTACGTAGAGCACATCGGCGATTTCGGCATTGCTGCAGCCACGCGCGATGAGCCGGAGCACATCCACCTCACGGCGCGTCAGCCTCCCCAATCCCTCGCGCCCCGACTCCTGCTCGTCGCCGTCGGCCGGGGTCGGCCAGTCGGCAAGCCTCCGGCCACGGCAGGGGAAGAGCAGGGAGTATCCGGCCGCGACCAGCCGGACCGCGGACACGATCTCGGCCGGGGACGAACGGTTGTGCAGCAGGCCACGGGCGCCGGCCCGCAGCAGCCGCTGCACCTGCTCGTCGAATTCGCCGACGAGCACCAGGGCGGGGGAACTGGGAGCCTCTGCCCCCAGGAACCGGATCACCTCGGCCGCGTCCAACGAATCCGTCTCGGAATCTATGACGACTACATCCGGTCGCAGA
This sequence comes from Streptomyces sp. NPDC005393, assembly GCF_040606675.1. Lineage (NCBI taxonomy): Bacteria > Bacillati > Actinomycetota > Actinomycetes > Kitasatosporales > Streptomycetaceae > Streptomyces > Streptomyces sp. NPDC005393. Next base: position 81,937 of record NZ_JBEXFG010000020.1, read on the forward strand.
CTGTTTACGATGCCGGCGATCTGCGCGATATCCGCGGCATCTCCGGCGACCTCAAGATCGGGCTTACCTTCAAAGAGCATGCGGTAACCGGCCCGGATAACCGTCCTATCACTCACGATCAAAATGTGCATGCAGTAAAGTACCCCCCGTATGGTCCCTCATCGCTTAGTCAAGGTAACATGGGGGAAGGGCAGATGGGAACCTTCAAGCCAGGCCGGAACCTTCGCGCTGTCGCCTGGAATTCTACTGGATCGTAATATTGAATCGGGTATTCCGCGCGCCCCCGGGCCGATTGCGGCCGGTACAGCGACGCCCTCCGACCTGGGCCCTCACACCTGCTCGCCGACGAGGACGGCGCCCGTAAACCTCGTAAACCCCGTAAACGGTCTCACACCGCTTTGCGCTCCTGTGCGCCCAGGTCGCCAAGCATGTACCGGCGGATATTGGGCCCGACGGCCGCGAGCACGACCTCCTCCGGGGCGTCCGCCAGCGGCTGGATGTGCAGCATGTACCGGGCCACCGCGAGGCCGAAGAGCTGGCTCGACACCAGCGACGCCCGCAGCGGCAGTTCCTGGGGGTCGACAGCCGACCCCAGACGGCGTACCACCCGGCGGGCGATCTGCGTGGTGAAGAACTCGCGGAGCAGCAGCGCCTGCCATGGATGGGCGACCGCACCGCGCAGCAGCCCGAGCAAGGCGGGGCCGGTCACCGGGCCCTCGCACACGCCGAGGAAGGCACGCACCAGATTCTCGGGAGCGGCCTCGATGCCGTCGGCGAAGATGTCGTCCATCATGGCCGCGGGCTCGATGGGCGGCTTCACGACCTCCAGGAAGAGGTCTTCCTTGTTACCGAAGTAGTGGTGGACGAGCGCCGGGTCGACGCCGGCGCTCGCCGCGATCTGCCGGATGGACGAGCCGTCGTAACCGCGAGCGGCGAACGTCGCGCGAGCGGCCTCCAGGATCGCCCCGCGGGTGTCCGGTTTGCCGGGCCGGCGACCGCTACGTCTCCGCACGAGCACTCCTCTTTCCGGGGGGACGGCTAATCGGTGCGCCGCCGCAGTGTTCCGGCGGCCAGCACCAGGGACAGCACCACGCATCCCATCACAACGCCGTAGCCGCGCCACAGGTCCCCCGTCGGGTCGGCGGACGCTCCGACCTCCTGCAACGCCTCCACTCCGTGCGCCAGCGGCATCGCCGTGCTGACGCCGTCCAGCCAGCCGGCCATGTCGGCACGCGGCACGAAGAGGCCGGACAGCAGGATCTGGGGCAGCACCACGATCGGCAGGAACTGCACGGCCTGGAACTCGGTCCGGGCGAAGGCGCTGCACAGGAGCCCCAGGCCGACGCCGAGCAGGGCGTTCCCCACCGCGATCAGCACCACCAGTGCGCCATTGCCCGCCGTGTCGAGGTCGAGCAGCCAGTACGCCACCGTCGTCGCCACGGTCGCCTGCACGGTGGCGGCCAGACCGAAGGCAAGGCCGTAGGCGAAGAGCAGGTCCAACTTGCCCAGGGGGGTGGTGAAGAGCCGCTCCAGCGTGCCCGACGTGCGTTCCCGGAGCATGGCGATGCTGGTGACCAGGAACATCAGCAGGAAGGGGAAGACCCCGAGCATGATCAGCAGGATCCGGTCGAGGAGCATCCCGTTCTCCTCGAACATGAAGTAGATCAGCGTGAGCAGCAGCAGCGGCGCGCCGATCAGGAGTCCGATGGAGCGCCGGTCGTGCCGGAGCTGCCCCAGGACCCGGGCCGTGGTGCTCAGCATCAGTCGCACCGACATCACGCCACCTCCACCTTTTCCTGGACCAGGGTGAGGAACGCCCGGTCCAGATCGTCCGTCCCGGCCCTGCTCTTGATCACGTCAGGGGTGTCGTCCGCGACGACGTACCCCTCTCTGATGAGGATCAGCCGGTCGCACCGGTTGGCCTCGTCCATGACGTGGCTGGAGACCACCAGCGTGGTGCCGTCGGCCGCCAACTGCCGGAAGTGCGCCCACAGTTCCTCGCGGAGCACCGGGTCCAGACCGACCGTCGGCTCGTCCAGGATGAGCAGTTCGGGGCGGCTGACGAGGGCGCAGGCGAGCGACGCCCGGTTGTGCTGGCCGCCGGAGAGCGTGCGGACGATCTGGCCGGCCTGCTCCTGGAGGCCCACCTCTTTGATCGTCTCCTCGGCCTCCGCCTTGCCGAGGCCGTAGAAGCTGGCGAAGTAGCGCACATTCTCCCTGACCGTCATGTCCGCGTAGACGCTGGGGGACTGGGTGAAGTAGCCGATCTTCCGGCGCAGCACCGGGGCGCCCGCCTCTTCGCCGAGCACCGTGACCCGTCCCGATTTCACCCGCTGCACACCCACGATCGAACGCATCAGTGTGGTCTTGCCGCTGCCGCTCGGCCCGAGCAGTCCGGTGATCCCCCCGTGCGGGATACGGGTGCAGAGGCGGTGCAGCACCTCTTTCCCGCCGCGGGCCACCACGAGGTCCTGGACCTCAATCGCGGTCTTCATGTGATCTCTCCTCGCAGGAAAACTCACCCCATGTTGAATTCAACAGTAGGTGAGAAAGTTCCCCGTGTGAACCCGACGCGCCGCAACCGTCCGACGCGCCGCCAGGCCCCGCCGCCCGTGGGCCGTCACCGCCGGCGGCGCAGGAGCAGGGAGACGTTCTGGCCGCCGAACGCGAACGAGTTGCTGAGCGCCGCGGCCGCATCCTCGGGAAGCACCCCCGGCCCGCCCCGGACCACGGCGCGCAGGACGTCGTCGTCGATCGAGGTATCGGGCTCATCGAGGTTGGCGGTGGGCGGAACGATGCCGTGATGGAGCGTCAGCGCGGTGACCGCCGCCTCCACCGCGCCCCCCGCGCCCAGCAGATGCCCGGTCAGGGACTTGGTCGCGGCCACCGAGGCACCGCCGAGGCCCGGTCCCAGCACCTCACGCAGCGCCATCGCCTCCGCCGCGTCGCCCAGCGGTGTGCCGGTGGCGTGCGCGTTGACGTGTGTGACCTCGACGGGTGCCGCTCCGGCGTCGGCGAGCGCCCGGCGCATCGCACGGCCCGCACCCGCGCCCGAGGGGTCGGGGTTGGCGATGTGGTACGCGTCCGCGGAACGGCCCGCCCCGGCCAGCTCGGCGTAGACGCGGGCGCCGCGGTCGGCCGCATGGGCGGCCGACTCCAGCACCATGACCCCGGCGCCCTCGCCCAGGACGAAGCCGTCGCGCCCCGCGTCGAAAGGCCGGGAGGCGCCCTTCGGGTCGTCGTTGCGCCGGGAGAGCGCGCGCATGGCCGCGAACCCCGCCACGATGACCGGGTGGATCATCGCGTCGGCGCCGCCGGCGAGCACCACGTCCGCCTGCCCGGACCGGATCAGCTCGCGGCCGCGGGCCAGCGCGTCCGCGCCCGATGCGCAGGCACTGGCGGGGGCGTGCAGCTCGGCGGCGGCGCCGAACTCCAGGGAGACCCAGGCCGCTGGGCCGTTCGCCATGTACATCGGGAGGGTGAGCGGGGAGACCCGCTTCCATCCGCGCTCCCGCAGCACGTCGTACTGATCGAGCAGACTCCCCACCCCCCCGCCTCCGGAGGAGACCGCCACCCCGAACCGCTCGGGCGGCGTCTCCGGCGCCCCCGCGTCCGCCCACGCCTCGCGAGCGGCCAGCAAGGCAAGCTGCTGCACCCTGCCCAGACGGCGGATCTCATGCCTCGCCAGTCGCTCGGCCGGCGAAGCGGCCACCGGGGCGGCGATCCGCACCGGCAGTTCGTCCGCCCACGCCGCCCCGATGGCGCGCACCCCGCAGACGCCCGCGAGAAGCGCTTTCCAGGTCGCCGGGGCATCGCCGCCGACCGGGGTGCACATCCCCAGTCCGGTGACGACCACCTCACGGCCGTCGGAGGCGGATCGGGCAGGGCCGGCGGGGCGGCCGGGGGTCATGCGGTGACTCCCGCCCCCTGGATGTAGGCGACCAGATCGCCCACGGTGCGCAATCCCCTCATGTCCTCGTCCGGCACCTCGACGTCGAATCGGTCCTGGGCCGTCATGCCGATCTCGTACATGGACAGGGAGTCGACGTCCAGGTCGTCGACGAAGGACTTCTCCGCGGTGGTCCTCGCGGGTGCGATCCCGCAGACGTCATGCAGAATCTCCGCGACCCCGGCCAGAATCTCCTGCTCGGTACGTGCCATAGCGTATGACCTCCTCGATAGCTTGAAGTGACGATCCGTCAGTTCTGGAGCAGCCCGGCGGACCTGAGCTCGGCGGCCACCGGCTCCGGTATGCCGTGGCGGGCGATGTCCTCCTCGGTGACGGACACCGGGATGCTGTGCGGGTGGTGGAAGACATTGCCGGGGTCGTACCGGCGCTTGACCTCCATGAGCCGCGGCAGGTTCTCCTCGTAATAGGCCCACAGCCAGTTCTCCAGGGCCAGGTCGATGGTGTTGACGTACGCGGCGCCCGTGGTGTGCTCCGCCATCGCATGGCGCAGCGCCTTGATCCAGGCGAGGTTCTTCCCGTCGTCCTCGGGCAGGTCCCAGTCGGTGCGGTACTCGAAGGCCATCAGCCCGGTCCGGTGCACGAACGCGGTCTCGGTGCGCGCCCGGTGGCCGATGGCCCCTCCCATGCCGTAGACGGCCACCTCGCCGCGGTGGCTCGGCGGATCGGTGAGGAACTTCTGAAGGGTGGCGATGGCCTCGTCGTTCAGCGGCTCGACGATGATGGCCGAACTGCCCTGGGCACGTACCTGATCGGCCGCTGCCGCCTCGCCCTGGAGAGCCTCCACCGTGTCGATCGCCTGGATGAACGGCACCGATTCGATGACCTGGGTCTCCGGCTCCGCCGCGGCCACGAGCGGCCGCACCAGCTCCTCGAATTCCGCGGCCGGGCCGTCGAACACACCGAAGGCCACCAGCAGGTCCTGCTGGCGCGGGAAGATCGAGAGGAAGGTGTTGATACGGTCCTCCGCCGAGGCCAGCCAGCTCTGCCAGGCCTTCACCGCCGGGCCGAACCGCTCCCAGCTCCAGCCGATGGTGAAGATCGTGACATCGGAGACCGGCGAGGTGCGGAGCGTGTACGAGGTGGCGATGCCGTAGCTGCCGCCTCCGCCGCCCCGGCAGGCCCAGAAGAGATCGGGGTGCTCGTCCTCGTCGACCTTGCGCACCCGGCCGTCGGCGTCGACCAGCTCCAGGCCCGCGAGGTGGTCGACCAGCGCGCCGCGCGACCGGGAGAGGACGCCCATGCCGCCGCCCAGCACATGGCCGCCGATGCCGATCCGCGGGCAGGTGCCGGCCGGTACGGTCACGCCGGCCTTCCACAGCTCACGGTAGACATCACCGAGGCGGGCCCCGCCGCCGACGGTCACCAGCGAGCCGTCCTCACTGAGGGTGATGGAATCCAGGCCGCCCAGGTCGATGATCACCCCGTCCTCGATGCTGCTCAGCCCGGCCATGGAGTGACCGCCTGAGCGGACCCGGAACGGGACGCCGCGCTCGCGTACGCTCTGCAGGGCATCCGCCACCGCTTCGGTGCTGTGACAGACCATCACTTCGCGGGGGCGGGAGGCGTAGCACGCGTTCCAGGTGCGGCTCGCGTCCTCGAAACCGGCGTCCCCGGAAGTGAGGACGGTACCGGTGAAACGGGCAGGGGTTCCCATGCGTGCTCCTTGGTTCTTCCATGCGGGTGGCGGACGGGACAGGGCGGTACGGGGCGGTGATGGGCGGTACGGCGCGGATCAGCCTCCCCGCAGCACGGTCTTGATCCCGGTGCGGATCAGCGGGGCGATGTCCCGGGGCGCCCCGCGCACCGTCCACAGAGCGAGCCTGAGCAGGGTGACCGGGGTGATCTGCAGAAAGCGGGCCGCGGGATCGTTGAGCTTGAAGGCCGCGGGCACGAACTCCGCCTCGCGGACCGACCGGAAGATCCGCTCGCTCGCGGTACGGGGATCGAGCTCGCCGGCGGCGACCGCCGCACAGGTGGCGCCGGTCGCCGCGAAGAGCCGGTGGTAGCCCTCGTGGCCGGCGAAGACATGCCCGCGGTACGGCACCGTCTCCAGAGCCCGCAGCGCCGCGTCACTGCCCGTGGAGCGGAGCTCCGAGTAGGCGGTGAGCAGCGGGAACCCGCCGAAGCGGAAGCCGACCTCAAGGACGAAGAGAACGGACTTCACCAGCGCCGGGTCGCGCAGCGAGGCGTGCACCATGGCGGCCAGTTCGTCGTTCGCGTCGAGGTGGCAGCGGGTGAAGTCGTCCACGGGTGCGAAGCGTTCGAGGGAGAAGTCTCCGTCGGCCACGGCGTCCAGCAGCCGCCGGGCGAGGACGTTCACGGTCTCCAGAGCGATGCCCAGTCCCCTCGATATGAAGGGATCGACATAGCCGGCGGCGTCCCCGATGAGGCACCAGCGGTTCCCCACGGTGCGGCTCACCGCGTACTGGTTGCGCTCGGTGGACAGCCACGGATGCTCGGCGACCGCGTCCTCGAACTGGGCGGCCAGCGTGGGGAAGCGAGCGACGAAGGCCCGGAACCGGGCCTCGGCCGTGTGCCCGGCACGGTCCCCGGCCGGGAAGCGGCCGGTGTCCAGTGTCAGACCGACACTGACCATGTCAGGTGCGCGGTCCCGGTAGTTGCCGAAGGGCAGCACCGACAGATACGCGCCGTCCGTGAGATGGTGCATGCTGCCTCGGGCCCACGGCATCGGCGCCTTGTACGCCGCGGCCCGGTCGGCCACCACCTCGGCGAACGGCCGCACCCGCGTCATGTGGGTGGTGAGCGTGCGGGTCGCGGTCGTGAAGCGGGCCGGTTCCTCGCGGAGTCCCAGCCCGGCCACCAGCGGCGAACCGGGTCCGGTCGCGTCCACCAGGTACCGCGCCCGGAGCCGGCTCCCGTCCGAGAGGGAGACCAGCACGCCGTCCGCGTCCGGCACCGCCGCGGTGACCTTGATGCCCCGGCGTACGTCGGCACCCCTGTTCTGGGCGACCCGCAGCAGGTGGGCGTCGATGTCCGGCCGGTAGAAGTGCGGCTCGGGCGGCGCGCCCTTGGGCGGGCAGATCTGGATGAGCTCGGACGGATCCTGGGGCCGGCCCTCCCGGTGGTAGACGAAGCTGTGGCAGTGCTCCGCGCCGACGGTCTCGGTGATGTGTTCGTGGATGTCCTTGACGGTGGACAGACGGGCCAGTTCCGGCACCTGGTAACGCTCGGCCAGGATGCGGAAGAGCCCGGCCGCGTGCACCCCCATCTCACCCTGTGGGAAGGGGGGCGGCCCGGCCTCGTCGACCACGGTCACCTGCACCTGGTTGGCGGCCAGAACAGCCGCCAGGGTCGCCGCGGCGATGGATCCGCCCAGGATGGCGACGTCGCGGGGTGCCTGCTCCTGAGGGTGTTCGGGATCGCGCGTGTTCATGGCTGCTGCTCCGTCCGGGACTGTGCGCGGGGCTGGTCGGGCGAGGGGAGGAAGCCGGTGCGGACCATCCAGTCGAAGTACGTGTCGAGGAGGGCGTCGTCGAGCGGCGGGCAGGTGATGCCGCTGCCGTCCAGGGCGCGCAGCAGGTTGTCCACCCGGTACGTCATGGAGTCCTGGCCGACCCGGACGATCTCGCTGATGGTGTCGATGAGCGGGTGGAGCGCGTTCTCCTCAAGGCCGACCCGGGCGCGGAAGTCCGCCACCCACGCGGGCCCCGGCCGCTGCCCGACCGGCCACCCGCGCCGCTGGAGGTAACCGACCAGCTCCTCGAAAGGCATGCGCTCAGGGTTGAGGAGATGGAAGTTGCGTCCGAAGTCACTCGTCGTGGAGGCGTGTACCAGGGCCCGGCTGACGTAGTCGGCGGGGGTCATCTCGACGAGCATGTCGAGCTCGGGCGCCGAGCCGAACTGGATACAGCCCTTGATGACCGCGCAGGTGAAGCTGTTGGTGACACAGGCGCCGAAGCGCGAGTCGCCCATGATCTGGCCGAGCCGGTAGACATTGACCGGTACCCCGCGCTCACGTGCGGCGCGTACGAGATTCTCCGCCATCCACTTGGACTGCAGATAGCCGTTGGGCAGGCGGCCGGCCCGGTCCAGGGCGTCGTCCTCGGTGAAGGTGCTGGTGAGGTCGTCGGGCACCCCCCAGACGGCGAACGTGGAGACGTGGTTGACCGGGGTGAGCGGGCCGCGGCAGGCGAGCCGCAGGATCTCCTGCGTGCCGCCCACGTTGGCGGCCCTGAGCTGCCGGAAGCTCTGGACGAAATTGACGTTGGCGCCGTTGTGGTAAATCGCGTCGACGCGGTGGGCGAGCGCGTCGAACACGTCCTCCGGCAGGCCGAGCAGCGGAAGGGAGAGATCGCCGGGGACCGGCACGATCCGCTCTTCGTCCCCCTCCCGCCAGGGCAGATAGCGCTCGGTGTTGGCGCGCAGCCGGGCCAGCGCGGCATCCTGGTCGTCGGCGCGCACCAGGCAGTGGACCGTCGCCTTGGTGGAGCGGAGCAGTTCGTCCAGGAGGTACGCGCCGACGAAGCCGGTGGCGCCGGTGAGCAGGACATCGGCCGGGTCGCGCCAGGACTCCCCCAGGCCGCCCGCGGGCCGGACGTCCGGGTCCAGCACGGCCTCGGCCTTGAGCACGGCCGGGTCGGTCCAGTCGGTGGCCACGGCTGCCGTTCCCCGCCCCGCCGCTCCGGGCAGACCGTGCTCCTGCTCGGTGTGTGCGGTGATGAGTGCCGCCCATTCGGCGACCGTGGGCCGCTCGAAGAGCTCGCGCGGAGAGAGCCCGACCCGCAGTTCGTTCTTGCAGGCCGTGACCACCTGTACGACCATCAGCGAGTCCACCCCGAGTTCGAGCAGATCGGCGTCGGGGCCGATCTCCTCCGCGGGGGTCCACAGCGTGGTGGCGAGCAGCTCCCGCAGGTGGGCGGCGACGAGAGCGGGCCGCGCGTCCGCAGCCGCCTCGGTCAGCCGCGCGAGCAGCGCCGGGGTCTCGTCGGTGGCCCGGGTCCCCTCGGTGGCGCCGGTCTCCTCGCCGGTACCCGAGGGGGTGGCGGGCACGGCCGGCTCCCGCTCGTCGAACCAGTAGCGGTCGCGCTGGAAGGCGTACGTAGGAAGGGCCACGGGCCTGGAAGGTGACCCGGCGTGCACCGCCTGCCAGTCCACCGGGGCACCGAGCACATACAGGCCGCCCAGCGCCGTACGGATCTGCTCGACGTCGTCGGTGGTCCGGCGCAGGGAGGCGAGCCATGTGCGGTCCTGTCCGGGGAGGGCGGTGGACCCGAGGCCGAGCAGTGTCCGGCCGGGGCCGATCTCCAGGAAGGTGGTGAAGCCGAGCCGGTCCAGGGTGTGCAGTCCGTCGGCGAACCGGACGGGCCTGCGAGCGTGCCGGCACCAGTAGTCGGGGTCGGCGAGGGTGTCGGGGCCGACGGGCTCTCCGGTGAGGTTGGAGATGAGGGGAATGCGCGGCGCGGTGAACCGTATCCGCGAGGCCGCCGCGCGCAGTTGCGCCAGCGACGGCTCGACCAGGGGCGAGTGGAAGGCGTGCGAGACGCGCAGTCGGCGGGCCCGGATCCCGCGCCCGTCGAGCCGTGCGGCGATGCGGTCGATGGCATCGGCGGCGCCGGACAGCACGGTCTCGCGCTCGCCGTTGACGGCGGCGAGCGAGACGGGGCCGCCGTCCGCGGCGGCTTCGGCCTCTGCCTCTTCCGCGGCGAGCGGCACAGCGATCATGGCGCCTGGCGCGCAGAGCCGCTGCATGAGCCCGGCGCGGGCGGTGACCAGCGCGAGGGCGTCCTCGAGGCTGAACACCCCCGCCACACAGGCGGCCACGTACTCGCCGACACTGTGCCCGAGGACGGCACCGGGCCTGATCCCCCAGGAGCGCCACAGGCGGGTGAGGGCGTACTCGACGGCGAAGAGGGCGGGCTGGGTACAGGCGGTCCGGTCCAGGAGCGCGGTGTCGTCGGGGCTGCCGTGGAGTACGTCGAGCAGCGGGCGGTCGAGATGGTCGCGGAGGAGGGCGTCGCACTCGTCGAGGCCGGCGCGGAACACCGGTTCGGTGGCGTACAGCCTGCGGCCCATGCCGGGGTACTGGCTGCCCTGGCCGGTGAAGAGGAACGCCACCTTCGCGCGCCTGCGGGGCGAGGCCCGACCGGTGATGATCCCCGGCGTGGCCCGTCCGGCGGCGAACCGGCCCAGCCGTTCGCCCAGCTCACCGGCGGAGCCGGCCACCAGCGACATCCGGTACGGCAGTTGTGCCCGCCCCAGGGCGGCGGCCCGGCACACTTCCCCCAGCGAGGCGGCACCGCCTGCGCTGCCGCCGCTCGTACGGCCGTCCACGCCCTGTTCGCCTGCCCCGGCGGCGTACTCCCGCGGCAGGCCGAGGCGGGCGGCGTACCGGGCGGCCAGATCGCTCAGGGCGGCCTGGGACGTCGCGGACAGGACCAGCAGATCGTGCGACCGCTCCGGCGTCGTCCGCGGCGGCTCCGCGGCCGGCCGCGCAGGGGCCTCGCCCAGCACCACGTGCACATTGGTGCCGCTGACCCCGAAGGAGCTCACCCCCGCGTAGCGGCCGGCGGCCGCCGCGGGCCAGGCCGTCGGAGCGGTGGGGACGGTGAGGTGCAGATTTTCCCAGTCCACGTTCGGATTGGGCTCGGTGAAGTGCAGGCTCGGCGGAATCTGTCCGTGCTGGAGCGCGAGCGCGAGCTTCATCAGCCCGGTCACCCCGGCGGCGGCCTCCAGGTGGCCGACGTTCGTCTTGACCGACCCGACGTAGACGCGCCGGTCCGCCGGACGGCCGGGACCCAGCACCGCCTCCAGGGCGCGGAGTTCAATGGGGTCGCCGAGCATCGTGCCCGTACCGTGCGCCTCGACGTACCCGATCTCGCCGGGGGCCACTCCGGCGTCCGCCAGGGCCGCCCTGATCACCTCCTGCTGTGCCGGACCGCTGGGCACCGAGATGCCGCTGGAGCGTCCGTCGTGGTTGACCGCGCTCCCGTGGATGACGGCCACCACCGGATCGCCGTCCGCCAGTGCGTCCGCCAGCCGCTTCAGCACGACGACCCCGCACCCCTCGCCGCGCGCGTAGCCGTTGGCCGAGGCGTCGAACGCCTTGGAGCGCCCGTCGGGCGAGAGTGCCCCCGCCTTGCTCACCAGTACGAACCCATAGGGCGTCAGCATCAGGCTGACCCCGCCGGCCAGCGCGAGATCACACTCCCCGCGACGCAGGCTCTGGCAGGCGAGGTGAGCCGCCAGCAGCGACGAGGAGCAGGCCGTATCGACGACATGCGCGGGGCCGCGCAGCCCGAAGTGATAGGCGACGCGGCCGGCGAGGAACGCGGGCTCCGCCATCAGCTGGTAGGCGTCCACATCCGTCACATCGGTGAGCTGCTGGCGCATGCGCGCGTAGTCGCTGGTGCTGGCACCGAGGAAGACGCCGGTCGCGGTGGTCTCCAGGCGGTCGGGGGCGATACCGGCACGCTCCAGCGCTTCCCAGGTCACTTCCAGCGTGAGGCGCTGCTGCGGGTCCATCGCCACCGCCTCGGCCGGCGAGATGCCGAAGAGCGAGGCATCGAATCCATCGGCCCGGTCGATGAACCCGCCCTCGACGCAGTACGCCTTGCCCGGAGCATCCGGGTCGGGGTCGTACACGGCATCCGCGTCGCCCCGGTCGGCCGGGAAGCGGGAGATGGTGTCCGTACCGTCGCGGAGCACCTGCCAGAACGCCTCCGGGGAACCGGAACCGCCGGGGAGGCGGCACCCCATCCCGATGATCGCGATCGGCCCGTCCGTCCGCTGGTACCGCTCCAGCCGGGTCCTGAGCTGCGCGATCATATCGAGGGCGTGGGTCAGCCTGGCCCGGTCGTCCATGTCCGTTCCGGTCATTGCTCCGCCTCTCCGCGGTACTCGGTATCCGTACGGGTCCGTTGAGCACGCCCGAGGCCCAGGGCCCGGACCCCGGCCATCTCGCGCTCGAAGCGGGCCACGAGGTCGTCGTCCCGGTCGGCGGCGGGCTCCCCGTCCGGGGCGGGGGGTTCGGCCTGACCGCCGAGGCCGAGCACGTCCGCCGCCAGATATCCGGCGAGTGCCTCGGCGTTCGGGTACTCGAATACGAGCGTGTTCGGCAGTGAGCAGTCGAAGCGCCGCTGCAGCCGGACCTTCATCTCCAGGGCCGTGATCGAGTTCATGCCGAGGTCGAAGAAGCCCTGGGCGGAGTCGAGTTCATCACCCGAATCGGCGCCGAGCACCACGGCTGTCTCGGTCAGAACGTGGCCCACGAGGACACCCTGGCGCTCCTCCGGTGCCAGTGCCGCCAGCTCCTGGAGGAGGGCGGCCGCCGCGGTGGCACCCGCCGTGTCGTCGCCGGGCTCCAGATCGTGGAACAGCGGCCAGCCCGTCTGCTGATAGAGGGGCAGCATGAGCCCCCAGTCCACCTGGCAGACGCCCGCCTCGACGGGCCCGGACGCGACGAGATGGTCCAGCGCCGCCACCGCCGTCTCGGGCCGCAGCGGCTCCAGACCGGCCCTGACCAGCATCGCCCTGCTCTCCTTGGTGAGCCGGCCGACCTCGTCCCACGGCGCCCAGCGCACGCACAGACCGGCGTGGCCTCGGGCACGGCGCCGCTGGACGAGGGCCGCCAGCAGCGCGTCGGCCGGGGCTTGGCGGGCCGCACCCAGCGAACCCCAGGACGAGGCGATGCCGCTGAAGGCGACGAAGAGCTCAAGCCCGCCCTCGGCGCCCCGGGCGTCCAGCAGTTGGTCCAGGTGCCAGGCGCCGAGCGCGCGGTCCCGGACGGCATCGGTGATCTCGGGCAGACCGACGCCCGCGGTGTCGCACAGTTCCCAGTCGACGGCGAGCCAGACCACTCCGCGCAACGGCAGGCCACCCGCGCACGCGGTCTCCAGCGCGGTGGCCAGGCCGGCGGGATCTGCCGGGTCGCACGGCACGGTCAGCAGCTCCGCGCCGCCGGCAGCACGCAGCCGGTCCAGCTCGTCGTCGACGTCCGGGCCGGGCACCGCTTCGGGCCGGGACGTGAGGACGACACGTCCGGCGCCGCGCCCGGTCAGCCAGCGGGCGATGTGCAGGCCGAGGGGGCTCGCACCGTCGGCGACCAGGTACGCGCCACCGGGCTCGGGCGGCCCCGCGGGCAGTACCGGCCCGGCCGTACGGTCCCGTGCCACGCGTTGCACCAGGCGCCGCCCGGAGCGCAACGCGATGTGGTCCTCGCCGTCGGGCGCCGTGAGTTCGTCGATGAGCGCGGCGGCTTCGGCGTCGGGGCCGACCGGACGCGGGTCCAGGTCGAGCAGACCGCCCCAGGCGGCGGGGTGTTCGAGGGCGGCGACTCCGGCCAGGGCCCACAGCGGTGCGTGGGTCTCGGCCACCGGCACGTCCGCACCGGAGATACCGGCCGCACAGGCACCGCGCGTGACGTACCAGACGGGCCGTGCGGTCCCGGCCGCGCCCAGCACGCGGGCGAGGCCGAGGACGGCGTCGTAGGCGCATCCGGCAGCCGGGTCGGTGAGGGCGGCGGCGCCCGCGCCGACGGGGAGGTCCAGTGCCCACAGATGGACGGCGCCACGGCAGCCCGGGGTACGGAGACTGTCCCGTACCAGCTTGGCGAGCCCACCGGGTCCCGCGGCGTCGCCGGGGGCTATGCGTACGGTCCTCTCCCCCCGGGCGGCGAGCTGTGCGGACAGCGCGTCGGCCACGCCGCCCCGGTCCGCGAGCACCAGCCACCACGCGCCGTCCACCGGCTCGGGCACCGGGAGTGCGGCGGCGCGGGGGCAGGGCTGCCACCGGTGGGTGTAGAGCAGGGCACGCGTCCCCGCCGCGGCCGGCGTGGCACGCGGCGGTTCCAGGGCCACGCCGAAGAGCAGGGCGACCGGTGTTCCGTCCGCGTCGCGTACCGAGATGTCACCGCGCACGCCGGGGCCGGAGCGGTCGGTGAGACGGGCACGCACCGTCAGCCGCGGTCCCTCCGGGTCACGGAGCAGCACCAGCCGCGTCACGGACCGCGGCAGCGGCGGCGGGTCCTGCGGCGTCACCCCCGCTGCCAGCGCCAGCGTGCGCAGCGCCGCCTCGAGCAGCCCGGGCGGCAGGATCCATCCCGTACCGGCCGGGTCGCACGCGAACTCGGCCGTGAAGGTGGCGTCGGCGCGCCCGGCCGCCGTCAGCCGCAGCCCGTCCAGGCCGACGCCGGCCGCGGCCAGGACCTCGGCCGGCTCCGCCGGGTCCAGCTCTTCGGCAGTGCCGGTGAACGCGGGCGGCGCGGCCGCTGCCGTGCCCGCCACGTCCGCGCCGGCCGTCACGCGGCCCCGGGCCCGTACCGCCGCTGCCGTCCCGGTCTCCGGGGAGGCCGGGAAGGTGTGCACCGTGAAGAGCGCCGTGTCCGCCGCTCCCTCCGTGGCCGCGTCGGTCAGGGTGAGCTGCGCGACCGTCATGGCGGGTTCGCCCCCGGCTCCGTCCGCCGCGCCGTCGAGCAGCAGCGGATCGGGCAGCTCCGCCGCCTCCAGACACAGCGGCCCGGCGCCGAAGCGCTCCCGGCCGGCCGCCAGCGCCATCTCCAGCCAGGCCGCGCCCGGCACCAGCCTGGCTCCCCACAGTCCGCCCGTGGGCAAGGTGCCGAGCAGTCCACCGTCCAGATCTGCCTCGAACAGCCGCGTGCCCGCGCTCCCCGCGGCCCGGGTCCGACGGGCCAGCAGCGGATGCGCGGCCCCGTCCTTCCCGGCCCCGGCCGCGCGTGGGGCCACCCCGTGCGGCGTCCCGCCCTGCGGGCCGGCCAGCCAGTAGCGCTTGCGCTGCCAGGGATAGGCCGGTGTGTCGGCGAGCAGCCCGCCCGCCGGATACATCCGCTGCCAGTCCACGGCATAGCCGTGCGTGTGCAGTGTGCCGAGCGAGTCGAGCATGACGATGAAGTCGTCACTGTCCCGGCGCAGGGAGGGCACGAGGACGCCGTCCACGCCGAGGTCGCGCAGGTCCTGTTCGATGAAGGTCAGCAGCAGCGGATGAGGGGAGACCTCCACGAAGGTGTCGAATCCGTCGCCCGCCAGGGCCCGGACCGCGCTGGAGAACCGCACCCGGTCGCGCAGGTTCCGGCCCCAGTACGCGGCCCCGAACGCGCCACCGTCCAGGAGGCCCCCGGTCACGGAGGAGTAGCAGGGCACGTCCCCGGCCGCCGGCCTGATCCACGAGAGGCGGTCGGCCAGTTCGCGGTCGAGGGGCTCGACGAGCGGGCAGTGGCCGGCACCCGCGGCGTCGATCCGGCGGCTGAACACCCGGCGCCGGTTGAGCCCCGCCATCACCTCCTCCAGCGCGGTCTCGTCACCGGACAGCACCGTGCTGCGGGCGCTGTTGCTCAGCGCCACCCACAGCCGGTCCTCGTATCCGGCGAGCGCCGCCTCGGCCTCGTCCGCCGGCAGGCCCACCACACCCATGGCGCCGGTGCCGACCAGGCGTTCCTGGACGGCGGCGCGCTCGTGGATCAGCCGCGCCGCGTCCTCGATGCCGAGAACGCCGGCCGCCTGGGCCGCCGCCACCTCGCCCATGCTGTGGCCGACCATCGCGGCGGGCCGCACTCCGAGCGACTGCCAGCGGCGGGCGAGGGCGGTCTGGACCGCGAAGATCAGCTCCTGCTGCCGCGGCCCCGACGGGGTGTCGGCGCCCCGTTCGAGGTGGTCCAGGACCGACCAGCCGATGTGCGGGCGCAGATGGCCGTCGCACCAAGCCATGGCTTCGTGGAACGCCGGGTCCTGTCTCAGCAGGACCCGGGCCATGCCGCGCCACTGGGAGCCGTGGCCGGAGAAGACGAACGCCAGTTTCCGCTCGGCGCCACCGTCCGCCCGGCCGGTGGAGACACCGAGGCCCAGGTCGCCGTCCTCGAACGCGGCGAGCCGCTCGGCGAGTTCGGTGCGGGTGCGGCCCACGACGGTGAGGCGGTGCGTCTGGTGGGCGCGGCGGGTACTCGCGGTGTAGCACAGGTCGCGCAGCGGGACGCCGGATGCCGTGGCGATCTCGTCGCCGCACGGCTGCGGCTGTACGCCGCCGGTGACGACGGTGAGCAGCTCACGGTAGTTGGCGGCCTGGGCGGTCAGGGCCGCCTCGTCGCAGGCCGAGAGCGGCAGGAGATACGGCCGGCCGTCTTCGGGGCTCCGCCCCGCGCGCTGCGGTGCGGACTGCCGTGGCGCCCGGCCGAGCACCACGTGGGCGTTGGTGCCGCTGAACCCGAAGGCGCTGACGCCGGCGACGCGCCGGGTCTGTGGCCACGGCACCGCCCGGGTCGGCACGTCGAAGGGCAGCTCGCTCCACGGGATGGCGGGGCTCGGCTCGCTGAAGTGGAGATGCGGCGGGATCTCCCCGCGGTGCAGGACCAGGACCGTCTTGATCAGCCCCGCGATCCCGGAGGCCGCTTCCAGGTGTCCCATGTTGGTCTTCACCGAGCCGACGGTGATCCGCTGCCGGCCCGGGAGTCCGCTCAGTGCCGCGCCGAGGGCCTGGAGCTCGATCGGGTCACCGAGCGGAGTGCCGGTGCCGTGGGCCTCGACGTACCCGATCTCGGCGGGCGACACCCGGGCGTCGGCGAGCGCGTCGCGGACAAGAGCCTCCTGGGCGGGACCGTTGGGGACGGTGAGGCCGCTGCTCGGCCCGTCCTGGTTGACCGACGAACCGAGGATCGTCGCCAGTACGCGGTCGCCGTCGGCAAGGGCTTTGGAGAGCGGTTTGAGGACGACCACCCCGCAGCCCTCGCCGCGGTTGTAGCCGTCGGCCGATGCGTCGAAGGTCTTGCAGCGCCCGTCCCCGGCCAGGGCACCCGCGGCCTGGCTGGCACGGTGGATGGTGCTGCGCACGATGACATTGACCCCGCCGACGATCGCGATGTCGCTCTCGCCGCCGCGCAGGCTGCGGACGGCGAGGTGCACCGCGACCAGCGACGACGAGCAGGCGGTGTCCACAGCCAGGCTGGGGCCGTGGACGCCCAGGAAGTAGGAGAGGCGTCCGGAGGTGGAGCAGAAGGAGTTGCCTGTGCCGTAGAAGGCGTCGACGTTCTGCGGGGCGTTGGCGATGAGCTCGGCGTAGTCGTGGGAGTTCATGCCGACGAATACGCCGGTACGGGTGCCGGCGAGCCGGTCGGGGGTCTGGCCGGCATGTTCCAGGGCCTCCCAGGCCACTTCCAGGAAGAGCCGCTGCTGCGGGTCCATGACCTTCGCCTCACGCGGCGGGATCCGGAAGAACCGGGGGTCGAAGTGATCGACGTCTTTCAGCCACGCGCCCTTCCACCGGCTGTGGTCGTCGAAGCGCCCCTCGGGGGACAGGCTGATGGCGTCGATCGCGCTGAGCAGCATGTTCCAGTAGCCGTCGGGCCCGTTGCCCCCGCCGGGGAAGCGGCACCCGACGCCGACGACCGCGATCGGCTCGGGCCCGGCCGCGGCCGGCCGGGGTGGATCCGTCACCACGGCCCGCTCCGGGGCGGCGGGCTCCTCGGCCGGCCGGTCGGCACGCCGGTCCCACAGATAGCCGGTCAGGCGCTCCACCGTGGGGTGGTCGAACGCGACGGTCGTGGGCAGCGCGCCCACCTGGGGCTGCAGCAGATTGCGGAGTTCGAGCGAGGTGACGGAATCCATGCCCATGTCGGCGAAACCCTGGCGGCGGCGGATCGAGCCGGGCTCGTGCCCCAGCACCTGGGCCGCCGACAGGGCGACCAGCTCCTCGAGCTCGCGGCGGTCCCGCGGAGCGTCGGGAGTCCGCGCGGCAGGGGGTTCGTGCCGCTCTTCCACCGGCGGCCGCTCCGGCACCGGCGGCCGCTCCGGCACCGGCGGCCGCTCTTCCACCGAACCCGGTGTCTCCGGCGGCGGCTGTGCCACTGACGACCGCTCATCCGTCCGCGGCGGCTCCTGCGTGAGCCAGTAGCGCCCGCGCTGCCAGGGGTAGGAGGGGAGCTTGGCCAGACGGCCGCCCGGGGGCGGGACCGCCCCCCAGCTGACCGGAGCCCCGGCGGCGTAAAGAGCTCCCAGAGAGGTCAGGAGTGTCTCCGCCGCGGCGACCGACCGCCGCAGGGACGGCACCACCAGCCCGTCTTCGACCCCGGTGTCATCGAAGGCGTGCGTGATGGGCAGAGCGAGGACCGGGTGGGGGCCGATCTCCAGGAAGGTCGTGTGCCCCTGGCCCAGCAGAACGTCCACGGCGTCCGCGAAGCGGACCGGTTCGCGGATGTTGCGTACCCAGTGCGCGACGTCGAAGGGCCGCTCGTCCCCCCTTCCCCCGGGGGTGGTGGTGACCACCGGGACGGTGGGCGGACCGGGCCGCAGGCCGTCCAGGAGGTCCGCGAGCCGGTCCTGGTAGGGGGCCATGTACGGGCTGTGGAAGGGGTAGTCGCCGGGCAGCAGCCGGCAGCCGGTCCCCCGGCCCGCGAGGTCGGCCACCAGACGTTCGGCGGCCTCCGCGGCACCGGAGACGACGGTCGTACGGGAGCTGTTGGCGGCGGCCGGCCAGAGCAGCCCGGCATAGGGTTCCAGAGCGTGCCGCGTATCCGGCTCGGACAGTTCGACCACGGCCATCCGGCCCCGGCCGGCCGATTCGGCCAGCAGCTCGCCGCGGTGGACGGCGACCCGTGCCGCGTCCTCCAGGGTGAGCGCCCCGGCCACATGTGCCGCGGCGATCTCGCCCATGCTGTGACCGACCACTGCTGCCGGTTCGATGCCCCAGGAACGCCAGAGCGCGGCGAGCGCGACCTGCACGGCGAAGATCACGGGCTGGGCGAACTCGGTGCGGGCGAGCCGGGATCCGCCCGCGGGGGCCGCGATCTCGTCCTTCGGTGACCAGCCGGCCAGCTCGTGGACGAGGGCGTCACAGGCGTTGAAGGTGTCACGGAAAGCACCGCGGTCACCTCCCTCCCCGAGCAGGTCACGGGCCATGCCGGGCCACTGGGAGCCCTGGCCCGAGAAGGCGAGGACGATGCCCGGTTCCCCCTCGGCCTCCCCGCTGCCGCTGCTCAGGCCGGGTGACGGCCTGCCTGCGAGGAACGCGTCGAGCCGCGCGGCGAGTTCGTCCGCACTGCTGCCGGTGACGGCGAGGCGGTGCTCGCTGTGGTGAGCCCTGCGCGCCCCCGCGGTATGGGCGAGGTCCCGCAGGGCGGGCACCTCCGCGGCACCGGCCAGACGGTCGCGGTAGGCACGGGCCAGGTCGGTGAGAGCGGCGTCGGCACGCGCGGAGAGCGGGAGCAGGACCGGGCCCTGCGGCTCCGCCGCGCGGGCGTCGTCACGCGCGGGGGCGGACTCGATGATCACGTGCGCGTTGGTGCCGCTGAGTCCGAAGGCGCTGACCCCTGCCAGCCGCGGCATGCCGTCCTCGGCCCCCGGCAGCGGAGTGAGCGCGGTGGCCACATCCACCGGCCAGTCCCACCGGATACGTGGGTTGCGTTCGCGTATATGGATGGTGGCGGGGATCCGGCCGTGCCGGAGGACCAAGGCGGCCTTGAGCAGTCCGGCGACGCCCGCCGCGGAGTCCATGTGGCCGAAGTTGCTCTTGAGTGAGCCGACGAAGAGCGGGCGGCTGTCCGGGCGGTCCTGGCCGAGTACGTTCCTCAGCGCGCTCACCTCGATGGGATCCCCGAGAGGTGTACCGGTGCCGTGGGCCTCCACATAGCCGATGTCGGCGGGCGCCACGCCCGCCGCGGCCAGCGCATCCCGCAGCAGCCGCTGCTGCGCCTCGCCGCTGGGTACGGTGAGTCCGGCACTGGCCCCGTCGTGATTGACCGCGGTGCCGCGGATGACGGCGAGAATGTCGTCGCCGTCCGCCAGGGCGTCGGACAGCCGCTTGAGGACGACCAAGGCGCAGCCTTCGCCACGGACGATTCCGTCCGCCGAGGCGTCGAACGGCTTGCAGCGCCCGTCCCGGGACATGGCACGGACCTTGCACAGGAAGATGCTGAGTTCCGGGGAGAGGATCAGGTTGACACCGCCCGCCAGGGCGAGGTCGGACTCGCCGCTCCGCAGGCTCTGGCACGCCAGGTGAATGGCGACGAGCGACGACGAACAGGCGGTGTTCACGGACATGCTGGGGCCCTGGAGCCCCAGCAAGTGCGACAGCCGGCCGGGGCCGAAACTGAATTCGCGCCCGCTGGCGTACCAGGCGCCGATACCGGAGAGCCCGGCCTGGTGGGCGTGGAGCAGTGTGTAGTCCATCCCGATGACGCCGGTGTAGACGGCGGTGCGGGTGCCGGCCAGGGCAGTGGGTACCTGACCGGCGTCCTCCAGTGCCTCCCAGGCGACCTCCAGGAGCAGCCGCTGCTGGGGGTCCATTTCGTGGGCCTCGCGGGGAGCGATGCCGAAGAACGCCGGATCGAACCGGTCGACGCCGTCCAGGAAGGAGCCCCACCGGCTGTACATGGCACCGCGTTTGTGGGGATCGGCGTCGTAGTAGCGGTCCACGTCCCACCGCTCCGAGGGGACTTCCTCGATGGCGTCCGTCTCCTCGCACAGGAGGCGCCAGAATTCGGGAAGTCCATGGGCTCCGCGGGGAAACCGGCACCCCGCCCCCACCATGGCGATCGCTTCGTGCATCTGGCCGTTCCCTCCCACTGCTCCGGCTCTCGATCCGTTCCGTACGGCGGTCAGAACAAGGGCGCGGCGCTCGGGGCGCGGAGTGAGCCCAGATGCTTGTGCCACAGGTGGTCGGGGTTCTCCTCGACCTGGCGGGTGATCTCGCGCATGGCGGCGAGTGCTTTGGGCTCGGCGTCGTCGTAGACGTCGCCTTGGAGCATCTTGAGGACGTCCATGCGGTACCGCGGGTCCTGCACGAAGGCCGTGAACAGGATGTTCAGCCGGTAGTAGATGGAGATGAACTCGTACCAGTTGCCGACCGCCCGGCGCAGCTTGGACTCGTAGTTGTGGAACGAGGGCTTGCTGAAGTCGCCCTTCTCGGCGGCGGCGATGACGTCGCCGGAGAGCAGGCGGGCGCCGTTGAGGGCGACGCTGACGCCGCTGGAGAAGATCGGGTCGACGAAGCGGGCCGCGTCACCGACCAGGGCCCAGCCGTCGCCGCAGATCTGCTTCATGGCGTAGCTGTAGTCACCCTCGGACTTGAACGGGCGTACCTGCTGGGAGTTCTTCAGCGCGTCGCGCAGATCGGGGCGGCTGCCCACGCACTCCCAGAAGAAGCCCTCGAGGTCCGAACTGGAGGCCCTGAACTGCTTCTTCTGGGTAACGACACCCACGCTGGTGATGGTGTCGGTGATCGGGATCTGCCACACCCAGGTGTCGGTGACCGGGAGGAAGTGGATGAAGATGTAGTCCGCCTGCTCCTTGTTGACCGCCAGGGCGGAGCGGTCCAGGTTGTCGAACCAGGAGTGGATGGCGTACTGATTGAAGACCGGGTCGCTGACCTTGAGCCCCATTTGGCGGCCGAGGAACGTGTTGCGGCCGCTGGCGTCGATGACCATGCGCACCCTGACCGAGGACTCACCGCGGCCAAGCGGGAAGATGATCCGCGGGTTGGGCTCCGAGAAGTCCACCGTGCGGATGCGGATGCCCTCGTAGACCTTGGCGCCCAGCGTGTTGGCGTGCTGAAGCAGCATCAGGTCGAACTGTCCGCGATCCACATGGTAGGTGTAGTCCTGATTCACGCCGAGCTGCTCACGCTCATGGAACTCGATCTCGGCAGCCCGGAATCCGTGGGACATCCCCTTGAATCCCATGGTGGGGATGTTCTGTTCCGTGGCGGAGGTCCAGGCGGCGCCGTACTTCCTGGGGAATCCCGCCTCCTCCATCTGCGGCAGGAACCCGATGTCGGCGAGGACCGGCGTGGTGGCGGGTATCAGTGATTCACCGACGTGCTCGCGAGGGAAGAGATCGCCCTCGAATACTACGCAGTTCAGACCTGCTTTGGACAGGTAGGAAGCAGCCGTGGAGCCGGCCGGACCCCCGCCGATGATGCCGATATCGTAGTCAACCTCAGACACTGCTATCCCCTTCAGTTCTCGTTTATCCGAAACAGCGGGAAATAGGAATCAAGATCCCCCTCGGCGTAATCGCGCGCCAGCTCCGGGATCTCATCGAACTGGTACACACGCTGCTCTCCCAGTTCGAGCATCCACCCCGAGCTCTCCTGGAATTCGAGAATCTCCTCGATGTCGTGGAAGCAGCAGGCGTGGGTGTGTACATGGATATGGCGCTTGATGCACTCGTTCGCCCGTACGTTCTCCAGCCGCATGCCGTGCTTCCAGCCGACGGTGGCCAGCACTCCCTGCCGGCCCAGGGCCCGCAGGGTCGCCCGGTGCACGGGCTTGCCGATGTTGTCGATGACGACGGCGGCTCCGCGACGCCCGCTGAGCTCGTTGACGATCTTGAGGAAGGTGCGCTCGGACTGGCGGTAGCGCCGCCAGTGGTCCGGGTCGGCCGCCATGCGTTCCTCGTCGTGGTCGAGGTCGGGGAAGAGGCGGCGATCCACCGGGATCATGCCCTTCGCCTCGATCTCGGCGAGCCGCTGCGGATTCCCGGAGGCCATCGCGACCCGGAAGCCCTCGCGCTGCGCCAGCTCGAGTTCGGCCACGGCAACCCCACCGCCCCAGCCGAACGCCAGCGGCGGAGGGTCCAGCTCCGTCGGGCTCACGCGCACCTGGGAACGCCAGCAGGCATAGGCGACCTTCCAGTTGTCCCACGCCGTCCAGTACCGCCCGTAGGACGCGGCCCACTGCTGCAGGGAGTAGCGGGTGTCCTTCGGCAGTGGCAGCAGCAGATGCTCGCCGATCTTCGTCCGGCGGGCCAGGACGCCGATGGTGCCCGGGGCGTCGTAGGCGTGGACCAACTTGACGTAGCCGTGGTCGTCGGTGCGGGCGAATGCCTGCATCAGACACAGGTCGCCCTCCTTGACGCGGGTGACCGCCTTTCCCGGGCGCACCACCCGCACCACGCCGAAGTTCCCGATGACCATGCGGTCTTCACCGCGCTGCCGGCACACATCCACCGGGGTCCGTTCCAGCGCATGGCTCATGTTCGCTTCCCAGGAACCGTAGAGCGGTTCCACGAGAACTTCGCTTTCCGTGATATCCGGAAAACTGAAATCTTCCCGCACCAGTTCTCCGGGAACGGGATCTCCGGATTCCGCGGAGGCGGGCCCAGCATGCAATACCCATGCGTCGGTGCTGATCACCTGTGCAGACCCCCCGGTGAGTTCGGAATCTTTCGCACCGGGGCGTTCACGAACCCCCGGAACGCATGGAAATCTACGTTCGAAGGGATCTGCCCGTCTTCCGCCGCCCTGATGAATTCACCGGGCCGCACCAAAGGACGAGTGTTCATCCTTTGGTGGGAGCGGGCGCCGCGCCGACCGCGTGCACCCCTCCGTCGGCGTGCACGATCTCGCCCGTGACGGCCGGCATCCAGTCGGACAGCAGAGCGCAGACCACCCGGGCGACCGGCTCGCAGTCGGTGAGGTCCCAGCCCAGCGGGGCACGGTGCGGCCACGGCTCGCTCACCGCCTCCGCCCCGGGGATGGCCCGCGCCGCCGCGGTGTGCAGCGGGCCGGCCGCGACCAGGTTGACCCGTGTCCCACGGCTCCCCAGATCACGCGCCAGATAGCGGCAGCAGCTCTCCAGCGCGGACTTGGCGACCCCCATCCAGTCGTACGCGGGCCAGGCGACGGTCGCGTCGAAGTCCAGGCCGACCATCGAGCCGCCGCCCGACCTGGCCAGCAGGTCCCCCAGACCCCGCCCCAGGGCGACGAACGAGTACGCCGAGACGTGCACCGCCCTCGCGACGTCAGGCCACGGCGCGGCCAGAAAGCCTCCGCCGAGGGTGTGCCGCGGCGCGAAGGCCGCCGCGTGCAGCACTCCGTCCACCTGCCCCCAGCGGGCGTCGAGGCTCTTGGCGACGGCGGCGATGTGATCCTCACGGGTCACATCGAGCTCCAGCACGTCCGGCGGGTGCGGCAGCCGCCGGGCCACCCGTTCGGTCAGCCGCAGCCCGCGCCCGAAGCCGGTCAGTACGAGCTCCGCGCCCTGCTCCTGGGCCAGCCGCGCCACGCGCCACGCGATCGAGGCCTCGGTCAGCACACCGGTGATGAGAAGACGCTTGTTCTGCAGCAGCATGGCTCCGCTCCCCTGACTGTTCAGGCCCCTGAGCTCTCCCGGATCTCCAGAATTCATGTACCGGAGCCGGGTGAATACGGCCGCGCGTCCTCATTCTTTCGGAGGGGCTCCAGGCGCCCCGGGCCGCATAATTCCCCACCAGGGATGAGGATTTCGCGCATGACGGGCGGATAGCGTACGGGAACCGAGGTTTCTGGAGTGTGCCATGCCGAAGATCAAATATCTTTCCCCGGAGTATCTGGCGGAGCTGGAAAAGCGCGGCGACAGAATGCCCGAGAAGCCGGGTCTCGACCTGGAGATCCAGCACACCATCAGGGAGACACCGGAAGGCAGCGACATCGAGTACTACTTCAGGATCCGCGACGGCCGGCTCGTGGAGGCCAGGCGCGGCAGGCTGGAGCAGCCCATGTGCTCACTGCGTATGGCGTACAAGACCAGCGTCAAACTGACCACCGGTGAGATCAAGGCACTCGTCGGCCTGATTACCGGCAAGATCCGGCCGGGCGGCGATGTCGCGCGCCTGCGCTCGATGATCCCGTCCCTGCAGTCCGCGGAGTTCCAGGCGCTCACGGGCGAAGTGCACCAGATGACCGAGTACTGACCCCGCTGCTTGACCGGACCGATCGTCGAGGACGGGGTGCCCGCACGGCGAGGGTGACGAGCGCCCGGCTCCGTAGCCGGGCGCTCGTCACCGTCGCGGTCCCGTCGACCTCCGTCCGGCGCGCGCGTCGGCGGTGTCTCCCGCGCCCGGATGGGGCGGGGCCATCGCACCGCCCTTGTGAGCCGAGTCTCCGGCCGGGTCGGTTCCGGCGGGGCACCGCGCTGCCGCGCCGTCAACTTCCAGGAGCCACTGCGGCGGTCTGCGCAGGGAGCGCGGGGTGCTCACAGAGAATCGCCGGCCTGCGCCCGGTCATGAAGCACGACGGACCCGTGCGGCCTTGCGTGCCTCGGCCATCTGGCGGGCCTCGGTGGACCGGCGGGACTCACCGCCGGATCGGCCCGGCTGACCCCGGCGGGTGCCCCGGCCACGGAAAGGCGCGTTCTCACGCTTGGGGCGCTCCGCGACCGGCGCGCTGACGCTGATGGGGACGCCGGAGGGGGCCTTGGCGCCGGTGATACGGCTCAGTTCGGCCTCGCCGGAGCGGACCTGGGTGATCTCCGGGGTGATACCGGCGGCTGCCATGAGGCGCGCCATCTCGCGGCGCTGGCCCGGCAGGATGAGGGTGACGACGCGGCCGGACTCGCCGGCGCGGGCGGTGCGGCCGCCGCGGTGGAGATAGTCCTTGTGGTCGCTGGGCGGGTCGACGTTGACCACCAGGTCGAGGTTGTCGACGTGAATGCCGCGGGCCGCGACGTTGGTGGCCACCAGCACCGTGACCTCGCCGGTCTTGAACTGCGCCAGGGTGCGGGTGCGCTGGGGCTGGGACTTGCCGCCGTGCAGCGCGGCGGCGCGTATGCCGCTGTTCAGCAGGTGCTTGGTGAGCTGGTTCACGGCGTGCTTGGTGTCCAGGAACATGATCACCCGGTCGTCGCGGGCCGCGATCTCGGTGGTGGTCGCGTACTTGTCGGCGCCTTGTACATGCAGTACGTGGTGTTCCATCGTGGTGACCGCGCCCGCCGAGGGGTCGACCGAGTGGACCACCGGGTCGTGGAGGTAGCGACGGACCAGCAGGTCGACGTTGCGGTCCAGGGTGGCCGAGAACAGCATCCGCTGCCCGTCGGGACGTACCTGGTCGAGCAGTTCGGTGACCTGGGGCATAAAGCCCATGTCGGCCATCTGGTCGGCCTCGTCCAGGACGGTGATGTTCACCCGGTCCAGGCGGCAGTCCTTGCGCTCGATGAGGTCCTTCAGGCGGCCCGGAGTCGCGACGAGCACCTCGGCCCCGGCGCGCAGCGCACTGGCTTGCCTGCCGATCGACATACCGCCGACCACGGTGGCCAGCCGCAGCTTCAGCGACCGGGCGTACGGGGTGAGCGCGTCGGTGACCTGCTGGGCCAGCTCGCGCGTAGGGACGAGAATCAGGGCCAGCGGCTGGCGGGGCTCGGCACGCTGTCCGGCGGTGCGCACCAGCAGCGCCAGGCCGAAAGCGAGCGTCTTGCCCGAACCGGTGCGCCCGCGGCCCAGGACGTCCCGGCCTGCCAGGGAGTTCGGCAGGGTGGCCGCCTGGATCGGGAACGGCTCGTGCACGCCGAGGCTGGTGAGCGTCTTCAGCAGCTCGACCGGCATGTCGAGGTCACCGAACGCCGCAACCGCGGGGAGGGCCGGGGTGGTGGTGACCGGCAGTGCGAACTCCCCCTGCGGGGCGGCGGGACGGCGCCCGCCTCCGCCGGAACGGTTGCCCGGGCGGCCCTGGCTCTGCGGGCGGCGGGCACCCCGGCCGGAACCGACGGAGTCGCCCTTGCGGGGGTTGGAGTAGTGATTGTTCGTGCGAGCTGAGCGGCTCATGGAGAACCTTCCTCGATATGGCACGTATCGAGGAATTCTCGGCAGAAATGAGCCAATGAATTGCAAGAACGAGCCGGATAATACTGAAACAGCCCTGCGGACAGCAACGAGCTGGGGCCCGCACCGGTGCGGGCCCCAGCTGCGTCGTACGCTTCAGCGTCAGGCGGGGACGATGTTCTCCGCCTGCGGGCCCTTCTGGCCCTGGGTGACGTCGAAGGTCACCTTCTGGCCTTCCTGGAGCTCACGGAAGCCCTGGGTGGCGATGTTCGAGTAGTGGGCGAAGACGTCGGGGCCGCCACCGTCCTGCTCAATGAAGCCGAAGCCCTTTTCCGCATTGAACCACTTCACGGTGCCAGTAGCCATGTCAAATCTCCTTCGGGGCAGCGCCCGGGGGGCCGCACTGTGCGAACCTCCGCATCGCCGAGATGGTTGCCCGGTCCGGAGAACAGCACCGGCAAAACAAAAGTGCCCGACGACATATAGCCGTCAAAGGCACTTGAAGTCTACGGGGAACCACAACTGCGACTAGCTGAACAGTAGCACGACGCCCTGCCGCGGCGTGGGAACGAGTGCCCGGCGACGCCGACGGCCCGTACCAGCTGGGTGACGGTACGGCACGGCCGGCACGGCAAGGCCGCTTCCGGCGGCATGGCACCCGCACAAGCTTCCAGGGCATGCCACAGGCAAGGGAGCGTACCGAAAACATGGAAAGCTTCCGTGACACGCGTCAATACGGGAGATTAACGTAGGAGTACGGGATATTTACGCAGGTCGAATTCACACTGAGTCCATATGCGCCAAAAGCCTTCTCGCACTTGACCGCAGGAGGCTTCTCCCTTTTTTCGCACGCGGGCCAAGAAGAATCGGCGCCCAGGACAATCTGAATCAGCCCAGAAAACTCAGCCGGACCTGACGGTCGGGATTATCGACATTCGTTTCCGCCAACCTTCATTAGGGCAGCCTCGCAGTAGTCGGCATTCGCACGGAGGCCAATCCGGTTCGGGGCACCGAATTCTCAAACTGGCCGATACGGAGAGCACGAGTTCCGGCGAACGTGGTCGCCGGAGACTGCCCACGAGGAAGGTGCCCACGCCCGGACTTCCTTCCGCCAGGCCCTCGGGTTCGAGTTCCCGGTATGCCTTCAAGACCGTGTTCGGGTTGATCGCCGGCGACTGCGCCATCGCCCGGCTGGGCGAGGCCGACTCGCAGCGCCTGCTTCCCTGCAGCACAAGCTGCAGGGGGAGAGCGCGTCGGTGACCCGCTGGGCCGGCTCGCGCGTAGGGACGAGAATCAGGGCCGCGGCCGGCGGGGCTCGGCACGCTGTCCGGCGGTGCGCACCAGCAGCGCCAGACCACGCGACGCCCCAGGGTTCCGGGCGAACCAGTCCAGCGCCTCGGCGCCCCAGACCGTAGGGGGCGCCGAGGAGCGCTCGCTCGACCGCGGGGTCGTCGACGACGGGGGCTACGACCGGCGGCGAGGCTTCCCGCGCTTGCCGCCCTTGGGGCCGCCGGAACCACTCCGTGGGCTCTTGCCGGTCGCCTTGCCGGCTGCGGGCTTCCGCCGTGCGCCGCCTGTATCCGGGCGCTCGCGCTTCGGCTGCGCCGGGGTCGGAGTGCGACCCCGTGAGCTGTTGACGGTCCGCCCACGGACGATCCCGATGAAATCCTCCACCAGGTCGGTGGTCGCGTCCTCCGGCCACGACAGCGCGACGCGCGACTCGGGGGCGTCCGTGACCGGCCGGTACGTGAGGTCCTTGCGGTGGTTCAGGCGGGCGAGTGACTGTGGCATGACGAGCAGTCCCACTCCGGCCGCCACCAGCTCAACGGCATCCGCCGTCGTGGCGGGGCGCTCGATCGCGGGCCGTCCCGGCCGACGCTCCCAGTCGAGCACGTCGTCGAGGGGATGCAGCACGATGTCGTCGGCCAGGTCTTCGGCGGATACCTCGTCGACCGCCGCCACGACGTGGTCCTTCGGGACCACGACCACCGTCGTCTCGGTGTAGAGAGGGATCGCACTGAGGATCGTCCGGTCGACCGGCAACCGCACGAAACCCGCGTCGGCGCCGCCGCCCCGCAACACATCGGATGCTTCGGCGGCGGACACCGCGATGAGGGTCAGTGGGACTTCGGGCAGCCGCTCGTTCCAGATCCGCACCCACTTGGTGGGCGTCACCCCCGGGACATACGCGAGCCGGAACGAAGGGGATACTTCCGAGCGTGTCACCCCGCCAGGTTACCGGTCGTGGTCGGAGGTCGCGCACACGCTCGATACCCTTGACACCATGAAGTCGCACCAGACCACCCAGACGATGAAGCCCGCAACCGCGGCGAAGAAGCTGGGTGTGTACCTCGAGGCCGCCCCCGCCGAGTTCCAGGAGGGTGTCGTCTCGCGCACCGAATTGAACGCGCTGCAGGCCGATCCGCCCGAGTGGCTGCAGGAACTGCGCCGCAACGGCCCTCACCCCCGGCCGGTGGTCGCGGCGAAGCTGGGCATCTCCATCGCAGGTCTCGCGCGTGGCGGAGTCACAGAAGCCCTCACCACTGAGCAGATCGACGCCTTGAAGAGGGACCGTCCCGATTGGCTGGATAAGGAACGCGCCACCCAGGCCGAGGTACGGAAAGAAGCGGTGCGCATCAAGGAGAAGAACGCGGAGCGCGGCGGTCAACCCCGCCGACCGCGTTCCTGACCCCTATCCCTTGACGATGCCGGGTCCGTCGGCAGAGGCAGCCCGAACCGCCTTGCCCGTGCCGTCGACGTCCTCTTCAAGGTCGTCGAGGCCGACCTGACCGGCGGCAGCAAGACCGACAGTCGGCAGCAGTGATCGAATTGCTTCGGGACGAAGAAGCCGTGGGTTGCGGGTTCACGTCCCGCCGCCCGACCGCGCCCATGAACATGCGGCTCACCACAGCTGATCACGCACGGACCGAGGGTCATTCGGTGCGGCCGGATTTCGACGCTACAGGCCCGTCACACGCGTCAGCCAAGGAAGCTGAGCCGCACCTGCCGGCTCGGATTGTCCTTGTTCGTCTCCGCCAACCTCCGTTAAGGCAACCCTAACCTGCTCAGTTCCCTCGCCGATCGGCCGGACGGTCCATGAGACGGCACCGACCCAGGGTCTGGCTACCGCGGACCAAACCGCCAGACACCGTCCTTCCACGAATCACTGGAAAGGACGACGATTACCCCATCCACCTCACAACCGAAATGGCCTATTTCGCGCTTCTTGGCGTTAAGGATCACCAATAGGATGGCGCAGATCATCAATCAGGGGGGGAAGTGTGTTGCGTAAGCGATCGGCATTGACCTTTTCGGGTATTACGCTCGCCTTCAGTGGGAAGGCATCACCTGCGGTCGCCGATGATCGAAGTGATCCAGCTACTCCATCCCGGTGAAATTGACCACCTCGATCGGCCCCGGCTGGTACAAGATCTATTCAGACCAGACCGTGACCGTGCATGGCTACAGCTGCTAAAGCAGTTGCAGGAGACCCTGGTCAGGAATTTTACCGCGACGTATGCCTGGGGTGTTGAGGGCTCACCATGCGGGGCTCGCGCCGCTCGCGGAGAAGATGAACGCGGCAAAGGCTGCGCCGGACACTTCCAAGGCCAAGGACAAGCAGGTCACCCCCATGCGGCCGGACCAGCCCCGGCCAACCCTGGTGCACCCAACCCATCGGATGCGGCTCCGCAGCCTCAGCCCGCGGAGGTCACTGTTTCCTCCAGCGGGGCGGAAAGAGAGCAGATCGCGGCGGCCAAAGCGCGCGGAGGTCACCGGCAGGCCGACGCAGGGCAGCATCTCCTCGATCGCCGACACCATCGGCGCGGAGCCGGGTAGGGCCAACGCCCGCGCCGCCAAGGGCCGATCCGAACTGAAGGCCGAGGTCGAGAAGGTCCCCGCCGCCTGAGGAAGCACGGCCTGGCCCGTGGACCAAGTGGGCCAAGGGGAGTGGCGATGGCGGTTCACCCGTGTTCCGCCCTCTGCATCGCAGGCAGAGGGCGAGGACACCGAAGCATGAGGGTGAGAAGGCTCAGCGGAGGGGCTTGACGTGAGGAGAACAGATGCGAGGAGGGGACGTGCAGCCTGAACGTGTGTCGGAACTCGCGGATCTGTTATCGCGCGCGCGCAGTGCCAGGGCGGGCATGGGCAACGCCGTCCTGGTCCGGTCCGTCTCGGGAATGCACTGTTCCGCGCTACTCGGCGAGGTGGCCGAACGCGTGCGGCGCTTGGGCAGCATAGTCCTGAGCCTGTCGTGTTCTCCTTCGGACGCTGACAGTCAGTTCGCAGTCGTCCGCCAGCTCAGGGCCGCCTCGCTCAAGGTCGCCGGCAGGGACGGAAACATCGAGGGCGAGGAACTGCTCAGCGGGATACCCGAAGGCACCGGCCCGTTCGACCATCAGCTCTTCGAAGCCATGTGTGGAGGCTTCATGCAGGGCGCCCGCCGGCATCCGCTGGTCGTCATCGTCGATCACATCCAGTGGATGGACGAAACCTCGCTGCGCTGTTTCGGCTATCTGGTACGCCGCCTGAACAACCTGCCGGTCTTGCTGATCCTGGCCTACCGTACGGACGAAACCCCGGTCGACCGCGCGCTGATCGACGAAATGTCCAAGTGCGACCGATGCCAATCCCTCACCCTCAGCCCGCTCTCCTCGCACAGCGTGCGCGAAGTGGTCGAGACCGCTTATTCCGGGCAGGGGTGCGACGACGAGTTCGTGCAGGCCTGTGCCGATGCCACCCACGGGCGTCCCTCCCGCCTGGAAAAGCTGCTGGCGTCCCTGACCGCCGACTTCGTGCCCCCTCGGGCGTCACAGATCGAGCGGGTGCGGCGATGCGGTGAACGGCTGCAGGCCGAGGCCGCCGCCCACCGACTGCTGCGCCAGCCCGCCAACCTCCAGGAGGTCGCCGAGGTCGCCGCCGTACTCGGCGAAGAAGGCGATTGTGCGGTGATCGCGGACATGCTCAACCTGTACGGGGACACGATCTGGGGACTCACTGCGGGGTTGACCCGGGTGGGGGTTTTTCGCGCGACGGGCACCCCCGAGCGGTACCGCTTCAGCAATGCCGAGCTCAGGAAGCTGATTCACCGGGACATGTCCGCCGATGCGCGGCGCGCGCTGCACATGCGGGCCGCCCGGCGGCTGCACGATCTGGGGGCGCCGCTGCCGCAGGTCGCCGAGCACCTGCTGCAGGCCGACGTGGCCGAGGACGCGTGGGCGTGCAGTGTCCTGAAGAATGCCGCAGACGACGCCCTGAAGGCCGGCGACCCCAAGACGTGTGCCGAGTACGCGTGGCGTGTGCTCCGGGACTGGATTCCGGAGGAAGAACGCGCAGAGGTGCTCTGGCTGCTGGGCCGCGCCGAGGTGCTCTTCGCGCCCGCGGCCGCCGACCGCCACCTGGACGAGGCGGTCCGCCTCTTCTCCGATCCGGAGTGCCAGGCGGTGGCGATCGTGGAACGCGCCTACGCACGGGTCCTGCGGCAGGGCAGTGCCGAGTCGGCTCTGCGTCCGCCCCGCACCGTACTCGCCCATGTCGACGAAAAGGCGTTCGCCGAGCTCGCTGATACGGAACTGAGTCTGAGCCTGCAGTCCCTGACCAGTACGGTCCCTGCCGAGGGAAGGGCGCCAGTCCTGGAGGCGCTCGACCGTCCCGCCCTGAGCCACACACTTGGTGTCACCCCTGGCGAGCGGGGACTGCTGGCAGCCATCGCCGGCGATCTCGCCTGCAGGTCCGAGCCCCGCGACGTCCCGCTGGAGCTGGTGCACCGGGCGCTGGCGGGCGAGCGGCCGGCTGACAGCGCTTCGATGGTGCTGCTGCTGCGATGTATCACCGTACTGACGTGGGCAGGGCATCTGCGTGAGGCGCAGCGCTGGGCCGATCACATCCTGACCAGAGCGCTGGACCAGGACGCGCTCTTCCCCCGAGTGATCGCTCATTGCCGGCGCGCCGAGATCGCGGTGCGGATGGGAGATCTGCCCCTGGCGCTCACCGAGGCCAAGTGGGCGCTGGCCCTCACCACTGCCCATCATGAGGTGAAGAGCTGCCATGCCGTCGCGGTGACCGAGGTCGCCAGGGTGCGCGGGGCCATGGGCCACTACGAGGAGTCCGTCGGCCTCCTGCAAGGACTCCACGACCTGCCCGCAAGCGCCCTGGGCATTCGGGGTATGTTCCGCCTGCACTCGGGTGACCTCCGGGGCGCACTCGCTGACCTGATGGAGTGCGGGCACCGGCTGGAGGCACTGGAGATCGTCAACCCCGCTCTGAGTGCCTGGCGCAGCTTCGCCGCGCTGGCGTGGAAACGGCTTGGAAACGACGCGGAGGCCCGCCGACTTGCGGAAACGGAGGTTGAACTGGCCCGGCGCTGGGGCAATCCTGCGGTCATCGGCCAGTCGTTGCGCTCGCTGGGGGAAGTGAGTTCGGGGGCGGCGGCGGAGCGCGCGCTCGCCGAGTCCGTGTCCCTGCTTGAGCAGACCGACGCCCGGCTCCAGCTGGCGCTTTCACTCGTCGCGGCGGGGCAGGCGAAAGGGCGCAACGGTTCTCTCGCACATGCCCGGCAAGCGCTGCACAGGGGAATGCTGCTCGCCGAAGAGTCGGGCGCGCAGTGGCTCACCGCCGAGGCGCACAAATCGCTGCTCGCCTCGGGGGGACGGCTTCGGCGCACCCCGGTGTCCGGGCTCCCGGCCCTCACCCCGACCGAGCGTCGCATCGCCATACACGCTGCCCGGGGGAGAACCAACAAGAGCATCGCCGATCTGCTGCACATCACCCCGCGCACCGTTGAGGTCCATCTCACGCATGTCTACAGTAAATTATCCATACCTGGACGGAACGCCCTGCCCAACGCTCTGGGCGCGGTGTTGCGCCACGAGTGCTGAGGCGTGCGCCCGGTCCTGACGGCATGCGGTTCGGTGGACACTTCCGGGCCTACCGGCGTCCCACCACAGCGAACCCCAGCAGCAGGACGAAGCCGTCACCGGCCACGAAGCTCTGCCAGGCGGTCATCGCCCGGAGATACGCCGTCATGCTGACTGCGCCCCGCTCGACCAGCGGCAGCAGCCGCTCCGGGGACAATTGCGGCGCCAGGGCCGCAAGCCCCACTTCGTCGCTGGTGTAGGCGAACGGTCGCACGGTCACGTCCGTGTAGCCCGCGTCCCTGAGCACGCGGGGCAGTCGCCGGGCGATCAGCCGGTCCCCTCCGTCCGCGGACTGCGCCGCGCCGAGTGCTCGGTACGCCTCTTGGGACAGGCCCGATAGGTCGGGCTCCGCCGTCCCCCATAACTGGGCATCGATGTCGATCACGACGAGGTGCCCGCCCGGCCGCAGGACCCGGCGCAGCTCCCGTGCCGCGGCGACCGGCTGCGGCAGATGCTGGAAGACGTACCTCGACAGCACCAGGTCGAACGTCGCATCCGCGAACGGCGTGTCGCCGATGTCGCCCAGGAACAGCTCCGGTCCCGCTCCGGCTGCCCCGCGAGCGCGCGCCCGGTCCAGTAGTCCGGGGTGCACGTCCAGCCCGACGACTCGGGATCCCGGCAGCGCGGCGCTCAGTTCGGCGGTCACCGCGCCGTTTCCGCAGCCTGCGTCCAGCACCGCCCCACCGCCGGAGGGCGCCAGGGGCTGGAGGATTCGCCACTCGTGAGCCCAGGTCAGCGTGGCCTGGCGGTCCAAGCGCTCAACCTCCTGCTCGAATCCGCCCAGTTCCCTTTCGGGGCGGTAGCTGCGAGCGCCTGGCGTCACCGGCTGTCCCGCCTCACCCATGGCGCCGCTCCACCTGCATCAGCAGACCGTCACGCGGACGCAACGTGACCAGCGCCTCGGGGACGACCGTGGTGCCGGGTACCCGAGTCAGCCGGAGCCGCTGCAGGACGACCGTGAGTACGAGCATCGCCTCCGTCGTGGCGAAGGCCTGCCCGATGCAGACCCGAGGGCCACCGCCGAATGGCAGGTACGAGTGGACCGCTCGGCTGTGCCGACGCTCCGGCCGGTACTCCTCGGGCGCCTCCCAGTACTCCGGATGGCGGTGCAGCGTCCAGGGGCTGATGCACACCAGCGTGCCGGCGGGGATACGGAGCCCGCCGAGGAGGTCGTCGTGCACTGCGAGCCGGGAGATCAGCCACACCGGCGGGAACAGGCGGATGGCCTCGTCGAGACACTGCCTGGTATAGACCAGATCGGGCAGGTCCGCGGCGGTCGGCAGCCGGGTACCCACGACCCGGTCGATCTCAGTTCGAACCCGCACTGCGTGCTCGGGGTACCGGTCGAGCAGGTGGAGCGTCCAGCTGAGGGCCTTCGCGGTGGTCTCGTGACCAGCCATGACCATGGTCAGGACCTGGTCGTGCAACTCCTGGTCGGAGAGGGCGTCGCCATGCTCGTCCCGGGCGCCCAGCATCGCGTCCAGCAGGTCCCCGGGGTGCCCATGGGGGCCGGTCAGCCGCCGGGCCCCGATCATGGTGCCGACCACCCTGTCCAAGAAACTCTTCGCGCCCGCGTACGCCCGGAGCCGGGCCCGGAAGTCCTCGTCCTCGGGCGGGGTCCCGTCGAAGTGCCCGATGAACCGGTTGATGTCGTCGACCGCCTGCCCGAAACCGCGGCCGCCCGCCGTCAGTTCGGAGCCGAGCAGCGCGGAGGCCACCACCCGCAGGGTGAGTGCCGTGAAGTCGTGGTCCACACGGACGGCATCGCCCCGGTCGGCCGCCTCGCCCCAGGCAGTGGCCAGGTCGAGAGCCGCCTCGACCATCAGGCCGTCGAACGACTCGACCGCCACGCGCCGGAAGGATGGCGCGCACAGTCGCCGCTGCCGTTCCCACTGCGCGCCGTTGCTGGTGAGCAGCCCCTTTCCCAGCAGAGGGGTCAGCATGAAGTCGTCCGGCGTCCCGGCCTTGGTGTAGTTGGTGTAGTTGTCCTTCAGGATGTGCCGGGCGAATTCGGGCGAATTGGCGAACCACACAGTCTGGCCGCGGGTGTGATGGCTACAGAGGTCGCCATACTCGGCGACCAGGTCCTGCAGAAAGGTGAGCGGATCCGCGCGTATGCCGGCCAGCTCCAGGTCCTCCGCCGGCCCTGGGGGGCGGTCGTCGGATCCGGCCGTCGGGATGGCGTCGGACGCGGAGGGGGGGAGCATGACAAGTCTCCTTCGGAACGGCAGGTCGGGGGTCGTGCGCCTGGCATGACCTGTTGCGGCTCGCGGTACCGGGCGCCGACAGACGACTTGGGGGCCGTGGGCCGGCGCCCAAGACACCACGGGCGGGCCGGCGGTACCGGGCGGGCCGCAGGGCAGCAGTGGATCAGGACATCTGCCGCTGGACGAGGCGGTAGAACATGCCGTCCTTGTCCTTCAGCAGTTCGTCCGGACTGCCGGCCTGCACGAGCCGGCCGACGTCCAGAACCAGCACCCGGTCGGCCCGCATCACCGTCGACAGCCGGTGGGCGATCACGATGCGGCTCGCGTTCAGCCGCCGCATGCTCTGCGTGACGATCTCCTGGGTGCGGTTGTCCAGCGCGCTGGTGGCCTCGTCGAAGAAGAGGATGCGAGGCCGGCCGATCAGCGCACGGGCGATCATGAGCCGCTGTCGCTGGCCGGCCGACAGCGTCGTCGCCCCTTCGGAAAGGACGGTGTGCATGCCCATCGGCATCCGTCCGAGATCTTCGTCGAGTCCGGCCATCTCGGCGGCCTCCCACGCTTCGTCGAGCGAGTAGTTGCCCATGCCGCAGATGTTGGACAGGACGCTGCCGGCGAACAGGTTTCCGTTCTGCAGCACGACCCCGCACTGTCGGCGGACGGCCGTCACGTCGAGCGACGACAGGTCCATGCCGTCGTACAGGACTGCTCCGGTGGTGGGCTCGTCGAAACCGATGAGCAGCCTGAGCAGCGTCGACTTCCCGCACCCCGTCGGACCCACGATGGCGACGAACTCCCCGGGCCGCGCCTGGAAGCTGACATCGTGCAGCACCGGCGGCTGGTCGTCGTGATAGCGGAAACTGACGTTGCTGACCTCGATCTCGCCGTACAGGTCGCCGGGCGATTCCTTGGCGGCCGACACCTCCGGAACTTCGGAGATCACCGGTTGCAGGCCGTCGAAGAGCGGTATCACGGCTGACGCCATGGTGACGCTCCCGGTGACCTGTACACAGGCCGCCAGCATCATGCCATAGGCACTGTTGAACGTCAGGAAATCGCTGACGGAGAGCTGGTGACTCGCTGGGCCGTCGACGAGCGCGAACAGCAGCAGCGAACACACGAGCAGGTAACCGGAGTTGAAGACGGTGACCACGTTCTGCAAGCGGCGTGCGCGGGAGGACAGCCTCCGGGACTGGGCAAATCCCAGAGCCCAGTGGGAGTACGCCCGGTCCTCCGCCACGGCGACGCGCAGCTTGGACAGACCGCCGAGCATCTGGAAAAGGGTTCCGGCCAGTTTGTGGTCGTGCTCGGTCAGGCGCTGCTGCCATTGGGTCTGCTTGATCCCCGCAACCAGGCAGACCCCGCCACCGGCGAGTGCCAGGGCCAGCGCCATCAAGGCCAGTGGGACGCTGTAGAAGAACAGCAGACTCAGGTTGGTGACGAACAGCAGGCAGCCCAGCACCACCTGGTTGGTGATGCCCGACAGCACATCCCGGATGGTGCTGACGCCCATCGCGGAATTGCTCAGCTCTCCTGTGGAGACCTTGGTGAAGAATGCGGTGGGAAGCCGCAGGAGCCGGTCCCACACCGCGGCTTGCGCCCGCCCTTCGAAGCGCCCTTCCAACCGCAGCAGCGACAGGTTCTGGACCGCCGACAAAACCGCCGAGAACAGCGCCGCGGTGAACAGAACCACGCACACCTGCGTCACGCGCCCCCGATCGGCACGGGGCACCAGGACGCCGAGCACTTTACCGGTGAGCACCGGAACCAGTAGCCCGAGCAGTGCCGCAGCCAGCCCGAGCCCGACCATCACCCCCGCATCCCGCGCGCTGCCGCGCAGACCGAAACGGACCAGAGCGCCCCGGCTCAGGGGTTCATCCGGCAGCGGTGGGTAGAACATCCACGCGGTATTCTCCAGCCGTGCGGCGTAGGCACGGCCGACCCTCACACCACTGCCGCCGGGTTCCCGGGCCTCGTACCGGCCCCGCCGCCAAATCAGCGCCACCGGAGTGCGCTTGGTCATGGTGTCGCCCGACGGGCCCTCCGGTCCTTCGGTGGTATCCGGACTGAGGTGGGCGAACAGCGGCCCCAGGTCCGTTCGCCACCATCTGCCTTCCAGACGGATCTGCCGGGTGCGGAAACGTGAGGACACCGCGATCCGCTCCACGGGGCCCAGCCGGGCGTCGGACGCCTCCGAAGTGGAGGCACGGGTGATTTCGACGCCCGAGGCGTGCCCGACGATGCGGGCCACCGCCAGATAGGTATCCTGTTCGGACGGGTCAAGGTCGCCGTCCCCCGACAGCCCGAACGGATCGAGCACAGCTGCCAGAGCGCGTGAGGAGCGCTGAAGCGTCTCGGCGTCCAGTTTCCGGCGCTGCCTCATCTCGCGGCGGGCTGTGGACCGTCGGCTGATCATCCGATCGGTCAGCCGTCGCATGAGAAGGCGCTGCTGGGACAGGACCTCGTGGGCGAAGCGCGGGTCGGCCATGACCTCCGCGGTGCGCAGTACGCCCACCACCGCGCCCTGCGAGGAGCGCACCCAGTCCGCCTCGGTGACCAGGAA
Organism: Streptomyces sp. NPDC005393; assembly: GCF_040606675.1. Lineage (NCBI taxonomy): Bacteria > Bacillati > Actinomycetota > Actinomycetes > Kitasatosporales > Streptomycetaceae > Streptomyces > Streptomyces sp. NPDC005393. The sequence goes on from NZ_JBEXFG010000020.1 coordinate 120,060, forward strand.
CCGTTTCGTGATGCCTCGGCCGGGCCAGCCGGATGTGGCGAACGCGTCGGATGCGGATGGTGGGGATGGCGGGGGCGGTGGGGATGGCGGGGGCGGTGGGGATGGTTTGGTGGAGGCGGATCGGGAGAGTGCGTCGGCCTCGTTGACGTCGGTCAGCGCCAGTCCGACGGAACCCTGTAGCACCTGGATCCAGACCGCGCCGTCGACCGAGCGTGCCATGGACCCGGCCGGCAGCCGTGTGCGGCGCGAAGATCCGGACACACCGTCGGCGCTGTCCGTTTCCAGCGGGACGAATTCCCGCGGCGGCAACTCGGTCCGCACGGCGCCGGCCAGTGCCACGAACCCGGCGTCCAGTCCGGCCGCCAGTTGCGTCGCCAGCCGGCTTCCCGGCCTGCCGTCGCGCGTCCAGGCGCCTTGTCCGGCACTTGGACGCGCGACGGAGAGCGCGTCGACCAGCGTGCAGTCGCGCACGGCTCCGCCTGGCAGCGGTTTGCCGACAAGGATCGGCCCGTCCGACCGGCCGCCGCACAGTACGGTGCCGGTCCCGACGCGGCACAAGAAGGTCCAGCGTCCGCTGTCGTCCTCGCTGACGGCGAAGAGGTCCAGCATGCCCTCGGTGACGAACCACAGGCGCCCGGGGTCGTCCAGCGCGAAGACGCCTTCTGTCCGAGCACCCAGGATCCCGGCGAGCTCGGAAAAATCCATCGCTTCCGAGCCGGCCCAGATCGGGAAGTGGGATGTAGTCACTGCTTCATTGCTCCCGGATCAAGTCGGCGTACAGTCCCTCTGCCCCGACAAGGGCGTGGTGCGTGCCGCGCTGCACGACCCGGCCGTGATCCAGTACGAGGATCTCGTCGCTGTCCCGGATCGTCGACAGCCGGTGGGCGATGATCACGCAAGCGCAGCCGAGCCGACGGAGGTTGTCGTCGATGCGCTTCTCGGTCTCCGCGTCCAGGGCGCTCGTGGCCTCGTCGAGCACCATGACACTGGGCCCGCGAACCAGTGCGCGGGCGATCTCAAGACGCTGCCGCTGACCTCCCGAGAAGTTGGAGCCGCCCTCGGCGACGAAGCTGCCGAGGGTGCCCGGCCGGGAGGCCACGACGTCGTAGACGGCTGCGGCGCGCAGAGCAGCAACGATCCTGTCGTCGGGGATGGAGGTGTCCCACAAGGTGACGTTCTCCCGGACCGTTCCCTCGAAGAGGAAGATGTCCTGGTCGACGAAGGCCACCGCGCTGCCAAGGGTGTCGCGGGCGTAGTCCCGGCGTTCCCGGCCGTCGAAAAGGATCTGACCGGACCATGGCTCGTACAGGCCGGCGATGAGCCGACTCACCGTGGACTTTCCGCTCCCCGAGCCGCCCACCAGCGCCACGCGCTGCCCGGGCCTCACGGTCAGGTCGAAGTCGCGCAGCAGCGGATCCCCCAGCGGGCTGTATCCGAAGGTGACACCGCGCAGTTCCACGCTCGCCACGCTGGTGGGCCTGCGGGAGGCCGGAGACGGCGGGTTGGGGGTGGGCCGGTCCAGGCCCTGGCGCCGGGGCGGATCCTGCGACGCCGGTGCCCGGCCGGGTCCGCCGTTCGGCGCGCCGGCCGAGCCGCTGCCGGGCACCATGTCGCCGAAGACGGCGGCCAGCGGAAACCGTTCGATGTCCTTGAGCCGGTTGATGTCGGCGGCCACGTCCTGCACCCGCGGCCCCAGGTTGGTCAACTGGGAGACCGGACGGGAGAAGTTCGTCACCAGCGTCTGGAAGGCGACCAGCAGACCGATGGAGATGGCCCCGTCGATCGCCTTGAGACCGCCGATCAGCAGAATGCAGCCGCTGTCCACCGCCGCCAGGAGCGGTGGTACGACGGCGAGCAGCGCGGTGGGCGTGCCGAGGACCTGCGATCCCGACACTACCTTGGCCTGGAAGCCCGCCCAGCGCCCGAAGTAGTCGTTCTCGGTACCTGACGCCTTCATCGTCTCGATGAGCTGCAGGCCGTTGAACGACGCCGCTGTCAGCCGCGCCCGGTCCGCCCGTAGTTTGGTCACCGCGTCGCTGCGGAGCCGTGACACCAGGCGCAGCACCACGATGTTCAGCAGGGCCACACCGACGCCGATCACGGTCAACTCGGCATCGTAGCTCCACAGCAGGATCGCGTAGAAAACCACAAGCAGCGCGCTGACCGCTGCGGTCGCCACGTCCCGGGACAGGATCTCGGCAACTCTGTCGTTGGAGGCGACCCGCTGGGAGATCTCCGCCGGGTTGCGCTGCGTGAAGAAGACCACCGGCAGGCGCAGCAGGTGCCGGACGACGCGGGCGGAACTTCGGATCGCTGTCGAAGACTCCACCCGCAGTAGATGTGCCTGTTGCAGCAGGGTCAGCACTACGGTCAGCCCCGCGGCCACGCCCATCGCGCCGAGCAACGGTGTGACGAAGGAGTGATCGCCGTTGTTCAGTACCCGGTCGATGAAGGCCCGCGTGAACGCGGGAACCGCCACGCCGGGGATGATCAGCAGAATACTGGCCAGGAGCGCGAGCAGCAGTGCCCCACCGTTGCTGCTGTAGCGGGCGTACAAGTCCGAGAAGATGCGCGGGGGGCGTCCGCCGCGCTTGAAGTCCGGCCCGCGCTCGAAGGTCAGTACGATTCCGGTGAAGCTGTTGCCGAACTCCTCGAGGCTGACCGTGCGCTTCCCGGAGGCCGGGTCGTTGAGGTGGACCACCGGCCGTCCGAGCCGTGTGCCCATGCCCTCATAGACCACGAAGTGGTTGAAATTCCAGAACAGGATCGTCGGCGGCCGCAGCTTGCGGAGTTTTTCCACCTCCATCTGCCGACCGCTGGCCAGCAGACCGTAACTTCTGGCCGCTCGCAGCAGGTTTGATGCCTTGGCCCCGTCACGGGACACGCCGCAGGCGGTCCGCAGCTCCTCCAACTGGACGAAACGCCCGAAAAAGCCCAGCACCATGCTCAGTGAGGCCGCCCCGCATTCGACCGCCTCCAACTGGATCACGGTCGGGGTATTGACGCGCATCCGCTTTCTGGAGCGACCCTCGCGCCGGCGCCGGCCGCGTCGGTTCCCGCGGCCCGGCTGTCCGCTCGCCGCCTCCGAGTCGGCCTTCCGGCCCGGCGTGTGCTGTGGGGGAATGGATCGAGTCGTCATCGCGGCAGCAGCCAATCAATGGGACGCTCACCGGGCAGCCGGCCGATGCCGTTGACCTGGGTCCACGAGTTGATTCGGAACGGCGGTCCTGAAGCTGTGGTCCAGCGGTAACCGCTGGACATGTGGGCGTCGCGATCCGGGTCGACGGTGATCCGGATGGGACCGCCTTGGTCCAGGAGTTGCGTGGCCAGCAGTTTGTTCCCGCCCAGGAAGTCCTGCACCTGCTGCTCAGTCTGGGGAAATTGGTCCATGGCGGTGACCCGACCGCGCATCAGGCCGAACGCCTGCGCGGGAGCCGACGCCACGTCCATGTCCACCCTGTCGCCGATCTTCAGCATGCCCGCCTTGTCCGCGGGGGCGAACAAGACAGCCACCAGCCGGTCGTTCTTGCCGTCGGTGCGCTCCACCGTCATGAACGTCGCGCCCTCGGCGACGTACTGTCCGTTGCCGACCAGCAAGGCGATCGCCCGGCCGGAGAAGGGGGCCCGGACGGTCTTGGTGGCTCCTTGGGCGTCGACCACGGTCAGCACCCGAGCGCCCTTGGTCACCACGTTCCCGGTGTCGACGAAGACGTTCGACACCGTCCCGCTCTGCGGACTTTCGACCTTGGTAACCCCCAGAGGATGAGTGAGGATGCCCGGCACGTTTACGCTACGGGCCAGTTCGCCCTTGAAAGACCACACCAGGCCGCCCACGATGATCGCCCCCACGACTGCCAGCACCGCCCAGGCACGCGGCCGGGTCAGGCGCACAGGGCTGTCCAGGTCGTCAGGTTGGCGCAGGTTCTCCAGTGCCTTACGACGGAACTCCATCGCTGCCCTCCTTTCCACGGCTGCCGAGCAGGAACTCGCCAACGGTCGACTCGCTCTCCCAGGGCACCCCGGAGGCGACGGCGAAGGCGTCGGAGTCGCCTCCGCCGAGCCCGCAGCCCGCGAGCCCCATTGCGGTGGCGACGCTGTACATCACCTGGTAGAGCACCCCCACGTGTTTGAGCACCAGGGCGTAACCCATCGAGGAGTACTTCCACATCACCCTCCCGAAGCGCGCCGTAATCAGCAGCGTCACCTGCGGCGGTGAGGACATCTGCGCGGTCGCGCGGGACATGTCGGCAAGGCGGGTCAGCGCCGGCCCGGGCTCGGCGACCAGTTCCAGCCGGTGTCCCTCGGGGTCGTAGTGGTACAGGCCCGGTGCCACACCGTCCGCCTGGTGGATCAGCGGATAGATCTCCAGTTCGTACGCCCGGCCGCCGGACGGGTAGGGCCGGTCGCCCAGTTCCTGCGATCCGTCGTCGTACGTCCCCCGGTTTCGTGCGCTCCGGTACAGGAACTCGCCCAGCTGCTCGGCCGTGAGCGGCGCCGAGCTGTCGTGCAGCCGTAGCGACTGCCGGTCCTCCAGTACCTCGGTGAGGGTCCGGTCGCTCGCGCGCAGCGCCTCCAGGTCCGCCCGGGGCAGCTCCACCGAGCGGCCGTCGAAAGGCGGCCGGACCGAGGGCAGCGGCTCGGCGAAGCCCTTGGCCCAGTACGTGCCGCCGTACGGCAGGTCGTGGCGTCCGACGCGAGTACGGCTGTGGAACCACAGCTCGTGCGGCGACCACTGCGCGAAGCGGAAGCCTTCCTCGGCAGCGCCGCTCCGCGGAACCAGAAAGCCGTGCCGGGCCAGGGCGCTCAGCAGCGCGGGGACCGCTTCAGGCCAGGCCACCGGGTAGGTCCGCGCGCCCGCAGGGTCGCGGGGAGCCGGCCTCGAACCCTGCTGTGTGGGCAGCGAGGCCAGCAGACCGGCGAGCGCCGGATCGTGCAGTTCGGCAGCGACGTGCGCCAGCGGCGACTCCAGCACCATGCCCGCGCCATCGGCGCGCAGAACGGCGAAGCGGGACATCCGCAGCTCGGCCGGGTCGCCGTCATGCCTGAGAACGGGCGGAACGGCGGGGCCGAGCGGACGGAAAGTCAGCAGCGACGACCCCGCGACCTCCAGGGTGGCGGAGAGCCAGCCGCCCGCCCTCAGCCTCCGCAGCAGCTTGGGCATCTTGAGCATGCCGAGCTCGCCCTCGTGGCTCTGGACGACGTCCAACAGCTCGTCACTGCCGACCTGTCTGGCGGCGAGCAGTTCCATGGCCGCCGTCAGTCCGGGTGTCAGAGCCCCCAGCGAGGTACCGCGCTGCCCGATGAAGATCTGGGTCGCGCCGCTGGGGACGGGGACGATCCGAGCGCCCGGGTGAAGCCGCAGGAGTTCACCGACACGCACCGGACCGGGAGCGGGTGGGGGGTTGCTGATGGCGCCGGAAGGATCGGGACCAGTCATGTCATCTCCAGGGAGACTGCGGTGAGGAAAGCCCTGTCACGGGGCAAGGGCGTGATGTCCAGGCCACTGCCGGGACGGGGTGTCCACTCGGGGCGACCGGGTGGGGACGGATCAGAAGAAGACGCTTCGCGGGTTCATCTGGTCCTCGGCGGTTGCCGCAGACAGCCAGCCCAGTTCCACTGGTACGGCGTAGAGTCGGCCCGGACCCAGCCGGCGCCAGAAGTGGCGCATGCCCGGGACCATGACCTTGGCGACCTTCAGCTCCAGGTCGGGCAGGCTCTGGTCGAGGACGATCACTTCGAGGCCCGCCTTGCCTACCCGCTCGACACCGTTGCGGATGTCCTTGGCCAGGTCACCGGAGAACAGGCCGGAGTAGCTGCCGGCCGAGGTGGTGGGGAGGTTCGCGGACGGAACGACCCAGGGGTCCTGGGCAACCGTCACCTGCTGCAGCCACTCGAGCGTGTCCGGGTCGTCCTCCCAGTAGTCGGTGGTCCCGTCCGCTTTGCGGTTGATCACCGCCGGCAGGAACTGGTTGACCTCGGTCAGGGCCCGCAGGACGGCGATCCGCACGTCCAGGTGCGCCCCGAATCCCAGCAGCACGTCCTCCACCGGGTGGTCGACCCGGCGCGAGACCGCGGCGAAGGTGGGGATGCCCAGGTCGGTGGTGATGTCCACCGCCTCCAGGCTGCGGTTCATGCCGGCGTAGAACTCGCGAAGGGTGTCGATGTACGGCTCGTGCAGGCTGTCGAGATCGAAGCCGGGGCGCAGCGCGCGGTTGTACCACCACAGGCCGACTGCGTCGCGCTCGCAGAGTTCATAGAACGCCTGCAGGATTGCCTCTTCGAGGGTGTTCCCGGCGGCGTTGCCGTTGCCGTCGCTGAAACAGTAGAAGCTGTCCACCAGGTCGGGGTGGCCGAACCAGGCGTATCCTGCCGGGACCAGTCGCTCCCGGTCGTGCGTCAGCGACCACGCCGCCGTCCAGTCGATCTCGCGGCCAGTGTCGAACGGTTCCGGTACGATGTGCAGCCGGCCCGCGCCGTTGTGGTTCCATTCCTCCCGGCCGGCGTACTGAGCCTCGGAGTACAGCAGCAGCTCGTTGGCGTGAACCGCCAGGTCGGAACCGAGCGCGTCGAAGCTGGCCCGGCGGGTGGGGCGGTCGTTGCGCCATACGCCCGAGTACCGTTCGATGGCCTCGCACATTCCGCTGACACGGGCCTGGATGTCGGTGCGGCCCTTGCCACCGCTCTGGCCTCGCAGGTTGCGGCGCAGCATGGCGAGATTGTCGCCGGGCATCGCGAAGTTGTGGCCGGCCGAGTAGCTGTAGGTGACGCCGTTGTCGACGTCATTGAGCAGCCGCAGCGAGCTGACGGCGCCGGTCAGCCGGCTGACGTGCTTCTGCAGCCGCTTGTAGGTGTCGTCGGGGCGCATCGTCCGGTGCCCGCCGTCCGCGCTGAACCGCACGGCCTGCTCGGTCAGTTCGATCCGGGGGGCGACGTGCAGGACCGAGGGGTCTCCACAGCCGGGACACTGCGGCTGGCGGATCAGCTGGTGGCGTTCGGTCCGCATGGTCGGGACATGCACCGAGATCAGGACTCCCCGGTAGTCGGACGCCTCTGCCCCGATGATGCCGGCCACGGCGCCGACGACCATCTGTGCCGAAAGTCCCCCCGACCAGGGTGACGTCGCCAGAGAGGTGAGGAGCGGAGCTTCGTCGCCCCGCTTGCGCTTGAGGTACGCCTCCACCTGCCGATTGCCTTCCAGCCGTTGGGCCAGGCATTGCCAGCATCCGGTGACGTCCGGCACCAGGTAGGGGCCGGTCC
>NZ_JBEXFG010000021.1:0-125243 GCF_040606675.1 Streptomyces sp. NPDC005393
CACGGGGCAGTTGCTGCGCTCCGCGCTGATGCTGAGCGGGGCGGGGGCCCGGCCGCGGCTGTTCCTGACCGTGCACCATCTGGCCGTGGACAGCGTGTCATGGCGCATTCTGCTCGGCGATCTGGAGACCGCCTACCGGCAGGCCGCCGCCGGGGAGCCGGTGCGTCTGGAGCCGGCCGGCACCCCCTTCACCCGGTGGGCCCACCGGCTGACCCACCAGGTCCAGGGCGGGCGGCTGGACGGCGATCTGGCGTACTGGGAGGGCGTACGGCAGGCGGGCGGCGCGGATCTCCCGGTGGACCGTCCGGGCCGCGCCACCGCGGGATCCACCCGCACGGTGCGGGTGCGGCTGGACCGGGACGCCACCGAAGCGCTGCTGCGCCGGGTGCCCGGGGTGTACCGGACGCAGGTCAACGACGTGCTGCTGAGCGCGCTCGGACGGGTGCTCGCCGACTGGACGCGGTCGGACCGGGTGCTGGTGGCCATGGAGGGCCACGGCCGGGAGGAGCTCGACGACACGGTCGATCTGTCCCGGACCGTCGGCTGGTTCACCACCCAGTACCCGGTGGCGCTCACCCTGCCCGGCCACGGCTGGGGCGCGCTCCTCAAGTCAGTGAAGGAGCAGTTGCGCGCGCTGCCCCGGCGGGGACTGAGTTATGAGGCGCTGGCCCATCTGAGCGCACCGGACTCCCCCGCCCGCGCGCTGCGCGACGCACCGCTGCCCGGCATCTGCTTCAACTACCACGGCCAGTGGGATTCCGCGCCGGGCGACGACGCCTTCACGCTCACCGGCGAGACCCTGGGGCGGGATCTCGCCGCCGAGGAGCCCTCGACGTATCCACTCGACGTATCGGGCGTGGTGGCGGCCGGCGAACTGGAGCTGACCTGGCTCTACTCCGATCTCGTCCACGACGGGGCCACGGTGCGGCGGCTCGCCGACGCCATGGTCGGGGCGCTGCGTGAGATCGTCTGGCACTGCGCACAGCCCGACGCCGGGGGCCGTACGCCCTCGGACTTCCCGCTCGCGCGGCTGGACCAGGCGGGCGTGGACGGGCTGGTCGGCGACGGGCGGGAGACCGAGGACGTCTATCCGCTGACCCCGTTGCAGGAAGGCATGCTCTTCCACCGTCTGGTCGGCGGCGAGGAGGACGTCTACGTCGACCAGGCCACCCTGATCCTGGACGGGGTGAGCGATCCGCAGGCGTTCGCCGCCGCCTGGCAGGAGACGGTCGACCGCACCCCCGTGCTGCGCACCGGTGTTGTCTGGGAGGACGTCGAGCGGCCCCTGCAGTTCGTACGCCACCGCGCGTCCATTCCCGTCGCGCAAAAGGACTTGCGCCCGCTGCCCGAGGAGCGGCGCGAGGCCGAGCTGGAGCGGCTCGGGGCCGCGGATCTGGCACGGGGTCTGGATCTGACGACGCCGCCGCTGATGCGGCTGACCATCGCGCGGCTGCCCGCCGACCGGGTGGCGCTCATCTGGACCTCGCACCATCTGGTGCTGGACGGCTGGAGCCTGGCCCAGGTCTTCACCGAGGTGTGCGAGCGGTACGCCGCGGCCGCCCGGGGCGGCCGCCCGGCCCTGGCCGCCCGCCGGCCCTTCCGCGACTATCTGCGCTGGCTGGACGGCCAGGACGGCCGCGAGGCGGAGGAGCACTGGCGGCAGGTGCTCGCGGGCTTCACCGCGCCCACCCCGCTGCCGTACGACCGCAAGCCCCGGGAGTCCCACCGGGCCCGGTCCTCCGCGACCCTGTCGGTGGCGCTCGCGCCCGACGCGTCGGCGCGGCTGCGCCGTACCGCCCAGCGGTGCGGGCTCACCGTCAACACGGTGGTGCAGGGCGCGTGGGCGCTGCTGCTGTCCCGGTACAGCGGCGAGGAGGACGTGGTCTTCGGCACCACCGTCTCGGGCCGCCCGGCCGAACTGGCCGGGGTGGAGTCCATGGTGGGCATGTTCATCAACACCCTGCCCACCCGGGTACGGGTCGAGGGCGCCCGGAACACCGCCGAGTGGCTCCGGGAGCTCCAGGTGGCGCAGTCCGGGTCGCGCCGGTTCGAATCCGTCTCGCTGGCCCAGCTGACGGGGTGGAGCGAGGTGCCCGCCGGCACCGCTCTCTTCGACAGCATGGTCGCGTTCGAGAACTACCCCTTCGACGACTCCTCGGCGCGCGAGGCGGGGCTGCGCATCCTGGACGTCCGGTCGAAGGACGCGACCAACTTCCCGCTGAGCCTGCGGGCCCATCTCTCCGACCGGCTCGGCTTCGACCTCGGCTATGACCCCGGGCTGTTCGACGAAGCGACCGCGACCGCCCTCGCCGACCGGCTGTGTCTGCTGCTCGACCGGATCGCGGCGGACCCCGACCGGCCGCTGTGGACGCTGCCGTGGACCACGGCGAAGGAGCGCGAGCGGCTGCTGGAGTGGAGCGGCGGGAGCGCGGCGGCCCACGGGACACCGGACCGGACCCTGGTGGAGCTCTTCGAGGAGCAGGCGGCCCGCACCCCCGATGCCACCGCCGTCAGCTGCGCCGGAGCGTCGCTGTCGTACGCCGAACTCGATACGCGGGCGGGCCGGCTGGCCCACCGGTTGGCCGCCGAGGGCGCCGGGCGGGAGCGGTATGTGGCGCTCGCGCTGCCCCGCTCGCTGGACATGATCGTCGCGATCGTGGCCGTGCTGAAGACCGGAGCGGCCTATCTGCCCATCGATCCGGACCAGCCGGCCGCCCGGATCGCCCCTATGCTCGCCGACACCGAACCGGTGCTCCTGCTGACCATCGGCGATCTGGAGACGCGGATCGCCCCGGACACCGCCGTCCCCCGGCTGTGCCTGGACGACCCCGGCCTCGCGGCCGATCTGGAGCGCCGCCCGGCCGCCGTCCCGAGCGGTTCCGGGCCGCTGCCGGAGAGCCCCGCGTACGCCATTTACACCTCCGGGTCGACCGGTCTGCCCAAGGGCGTGGTGATCCCGCACGCCAATGTGGTCCGGCTGTTCTCGCGCACCCAAGGGTGGTTCGACTTCGGCGAGACCGACGTGTGGACGATGTTCCACTCGTACGGCTTCGACTTCTCGGTCTGGGAGATCTGGGGGCCGCTGCTGCACGGCGGCCGGCTCGTGGTCGTCCCGTACGCGGTCTCGCGCTCGCCCGAGGATTTCCTGCGGCTGCTGGCGGACGAGCGGGTGACGGTGCTCAACCAGACGCCCTCGGCCTTCTACGCGCTGATGCGCGCGGACGAGGAGAACCCCGGCACCGGGGCGCTGCCGGCGCTGCGCCGGGTGGTCTTGGGCGGTGAGGCGCTCGATCCGCGCCGGCTCACGGGCTGGTGCGCACGGCATCCGGACACCGCGCCCGTCCTGGTCAACATGTACGGGATCACCGAGACCACCGTGCATGTCACCTACACCGCGCTCGACCGGGACACCGCGGCCCGTTCGGAGAACACGGGAAGCGCCATCGGCACCGGCATCCCCGATCTGCGGGTCTACGTTCTCGACTCCACTCTTCAGCCGGTGCCGCCGGGGGCGGTCGGCGAGCTGTACGTGGCGGGCGCCGGTCTGGCCCGCGGCTATCTGCGCCGCCCGGGGCTGACCGCGTCCCGTTTCGTCGCGGACCCCTTCGGGCCCCGGGGGAGCCGGATGTACCGCACCGGCGACCGGGCCCGGTGGCGCGCCGACGGCGAGCTGGAGTATCTGGGCCGCGCCGACCACCAGGTGAAGATCCGCGGTTTCCGGATCGAACCCGGTGAGATCGAGGCCGCCCTGTCCGCGCATCCGGGCGTCGCCCACGCCGTGGTGACCGCGCGGGAGGACCGGCCCGGTGTGCGGCGGCTGGTCGCCCACACCGTGGCCGCCGATCCGTCCGCGCCGCCGCCGTCCGCCGCCGAGCTGCGGGAATTCCTCCGCCGGGCCCTGCCCGAACACATGGTCCCCGCCGCCTATGTACCGCTGGCCGCCCTGCCGCTGACCGCCAACGGCAAGCTGGACCGCGCGGCGCTGCCCGCCCCCGGCGCGGACGGCTTCGCGACGAGCGCCGAGCGGATCGCGCCCCGCACCGAGGCCGAACGCACCGTGGCGCGGGTCTGGGCCGAGGTCCTGGGGGCCGAGGAGGTGGGCGCCGAGGACAACTTCTTCGCTCTGGGCGGCGATTCGATCCTCGCCATCCGGGTGGCCTCCCGGCTGCGGGCGGCCTTCGGCACGGACGTCTCCCCGCGCTCCCTGTTCACCCATGCCACCGTCGCCGCCCTCGCCACCGCGCTGACCGCCCCGGCCGGCGCCGCGAGCGCCGGGGCGATCCCGGCCGTGCCACGGGGTGCGGATCTGCCGCTCTCCTTCGCGCAAGCGCGGCTGTGGTTCCTGGACGCCTTCGACGGCGGCGGCACCGAGTATGTGACCCCGTTCGCGCTGCGGCTGCGCGGCCGGCTCGACACCGCCGCCCTGCGCACCGCCCTCGACGGCCTGGTGGCCCGGCATGAACCGCTGCGCACCACCTTCGCCGAGGTGGACGGCCGCGGCGTACAGCGGGTGGGTGAGCCGTACCGGGTGGAGCTGCCGTCGTACGACCTCACCTCCTTCCCCGCCCCGGAGCGCGAGCGGGAGCTGGAGCGGCTGCTGACGCGGGAGTGCGCCAGCACCTTTGATCTGCGCACCGGTCCGCTGCTGCGGGCGTCCCTGATCCGGCTCGACGACACGGACCACGTCGTCACCCTGACGATGCATCACATCGTCACGGACGGCTGGTCCACCGCCGTCATCAGCGCCGATCTGAGCGAGCTCTACACCGCGGCGGCGGCCGGCCGGCCCCCCGAGCTGGCGCCGCTGCCGTTGCAGTACGCCGACTACGCGGCATGGCAGCGCGATCCGCGGGGCGGCGCCGCCGCGCTGGAGCCGCAGCTCGGCCACTGGCGCGAGAAGCTGGCGGGGCTGGTCCCGCTGGAGCTGCCGACCGACCGCCCGAGGCCGCCCGTACAGACGAAGAACGGCACGCTGCTGGAGTTCACCCTGGACGCCGCGCTGGTGGCACGGCTGCGCGAGACCGGGCGGCGGAGCGACGGCACGCTCTTCATGACCCTCCTCGCCACCTGCCAGGTGCTGTTCGCGCGCTGGTCGGGGCAGGAGGACATCACGGTGGGCACCGTGACCTCCGGCCGGGAGCGCCCCGAACTGGAGCAGCTGGTCGGGATGTTCGTGAACACCCTGGTCCTGCGGGCCCGGGTGCGCGCGGACCGCCCGTTCGGCGAGCTGCTCTCCGAGGTGCGCGGGACGGTCCTGGACGCCTTCGCCCACCAGGATGTGCCGTTCGAGCGGATCGTGGACGAGCTCCAGCCGGAACGGGACACCAGCCGCACCCCGCTCTTCCAGGTCATGGTGGCGCTGCACAACCTGGGCAGCGAGGTGCCGAGCCTGCCCGGCCTCGCCGTGGAGGCCGTCCGGATGCCCGGCCGGACCGCAGGCTTCGACCTCGGCATCGACTTCGTGGAACACCGGGATGCCCTGACCGGATTCGTGGAGTACAACACCGATCTGTTCGACGCGGCGACCGTGGAGCGGATGGCCCGTCAGCTGCGGCTGCTGCTGGAAGCGGTGGCGGAGGACCCCGGCCGGCCGGTGGGCGAGCTGCCGCTGCTCGCCGCCGAGGAGCGGCGGACGGTGCTGGAGAAGTGGAACGACACCGCGCTCCCGGTGGCGGACACGACCTACCCGCGCCTCTTCGAGGACCAGGCGGCCCGTACCCCGCACGCCACGGCACTCGTGGCCCCCGAGGGCGGCTGGGACTTCGCGGAGCTGAACGCCCGCGCCAACCGGCTGGCCCACCATCTGATCGGGCTCGGCATCGGCCCCGAAAAGGTGGTCGCGGTCAGGCTGCCGCGCACCGCCGAGCTGATGGTGGCGCTCCTCGCGGTGCTCAAGGCGGGTGGTGCGCATCTGTACATCGATCCCGAACTGCCCGCCGAACGCGTCCGGTTCCTTCTGGAGGACGCGGCGCCCGAGACCGTCCTCACCCCGCGGACCCTGCGCGGCGCGCCCCTCGACGGCCTGCCCTCCACCGATCCGACCGACGACGAGCGGGTTGCCCCGCTACGCCCCGCGAACACCGCGTACCTCAACTACACCTCGGGATCCACCGGCCGCCCCAAGGGGGTCGCCGTCGAACACCGCCATCTGGTCAACCTGTGCCATGACCACATGGCCGAGCTCATCGAACCGCATACCGGCGAGGCGGGCCGCCCGCTGCGCGCGGCGCTGACCGCCGCCTTCTCCTTCGACACCTCGTGGGAGGGGCCCGTCTTCCTGGCCGCGGGCCAGGAGGTGCATCTCGTCGACGACGCGGTACGGCTCGACCCGGCCGCCCTCGTCGCGCTGGTCGACGCCCGGCGGCTGGACTTCCTCGACGTCACCCCCTCGTACCTCCATGAGCTGGTGGCCGCCGGGCTGTTCGCCGAGGGCCGCCACCACCCCCGGATCGTCATGGTGGGCGGCGAGGCGCTCGGGGCGGCCCTGTGGCGGGAGCTGCGCGCGCTGCCCGGTGTGGCGGCGTACAACTTCTACGGCCCCACCGAGTGCACCGTCGACGCGGTGTACGGACGCCTCACCGACCTCGGGGACCGCCCGCTGATCGGGCGGCCCGGCCGCAACCTGCGGGCGTACGTCCTGGACGGCGCGCTGCGGCCGGTGCCCCCAGGGGTGCCGGGCGAACTGCATCTCGCCGGAGCCCAGATCGCCCGCGGCTATCCAGGCCGGCCCGGCCTCACCGCGGAGCGCTTCACCGCCGACCCGTACGGCCCGCCCGGCACCCGGATGTACCGCACCGGTGACCGGGCGCGCTGGACGGCGGACGGTGTGCTCGAATACCTCGGCCGCACCGACGAACAGATCAAGATCCGTGGCTTCCGTATCGAGCCCGGTGAGATCGAGGCCGCGCTGCTGGACCATCCGGCGATCGAGGACGCCGTGGTGGTGGCCCGGGAGGACACCAGCCACCGGCGGCTGGTGGCCTATCTGGTGGCCGGGGGGCCGGACGGCGCCGTCGACGCGGTGGAGTTGCGCGCCTGGCTCAAGCGCGGCCTTCCCGACTACATGGTTCCCGCGGCGTTCGTCACGATGGACCGGGTGCCGCGCACCGACAGCGGAAAGGTCGACCGGCGCGCGCTGCCCGCACCGCCGTTCCAGCCGGACTCGGCCACGCCGTACGTGGCGCCGCGCACCCCCGCCGAGACGGAGCTCGCCCGCGTCTGGGCCGAGGTGCTCGGTGTCCCCCGGGTCGGGGTGGAGGACAACTTCTTCGCCCTGGGCGGCGATTCGATCCTCAGCATCCAGATCGTCTCCCGCGCCCGCCAGGCCGGGCTGACGCTCACCTCCAAGGACGTCTTCCGCCACCAGACCGTCGCGGAACTCGCGGTGAGCACCGGCTCCGCCCGACCGCCGCACCAGCCGCCCGTCACGGCACCGTCCGGCCCGGCTCCGCTCACCCCGATCCAGCACTGGTATCTGGACGGGCGGGAGCCCGGAGATCCGCTGCACTTCACCATGACGCACCGGCTGGAGCTCACCGGGGACCTCGACGAGGCCGCCCTGCGGCAGGCGGTGGACGCCCTCGTGGCATACCACGCGGCGCTGCGCACCCGCTTCCTCGCCACCGACGAGGGGTGGCGGCAGGAGGTGCTGGCCACCGCCCCCGGCGCCGTCCTCGAACGGCACGATCTGGCCGGCCTCGACGAGGCGGCCCGCTCCCGCGCCGTACGGGAGGCCACGGTCACGGCCCAGACCGGTCTGGACGTCACCGAGGGCGCCGTCCTGCGGGTGCTGCTGTTCATCTTCGGGCAGGAGCGGCCACCGGAGTTGCTGATCACCGTCCACCATCTGGTGGTGGACGGTGTCTCCTGGCGCATCCTCCTCGGCGATCTGGAGACCGCCTACCACCGTGCCGCCGCGGGTGGCACGGCCGGACTCCCCCCGGCGAGCAGCGCCTATACGCACTGGGCCGCCCGGCTGGCGGAGCACGCGCACTCCGGTGGGCTCGACGGCGATCTGGAGTACTGGACGCGGATCGCGCGGACCGCGCCCGCCGCGCTCCCCGTCGACCGCGAGGGCGTCAACACCCAGGAGACGGCGGGCACCGTGACCGCCGTCCTCGGCCGCGCCGAGACCGACGCGCTGCTGCGCAAGGTCCCCGGTGTCTACCGCACCCAGATCAACGATGTGCTGCTCAGCGCGCTCGGCCGGACCCTGGTGCGCTGGACCGGCCGGGACACCGTGCTGATCGGGGTGGAGGGACACGGCCGCGAGGACCTGTTCGAGGAGCTCGATCTGTCGCGTACGGTCGGCTGGTTCACCGCCGAGTTCCCGCTCGCGCTGACCGTCGCGCCCGACGCGGGCTGGCGCGGGACCCTCAGGTCCGTCAAGGAGCAGCTGCGCGCCGTCCCGCACCGGGGGCTGGGCCACGGCGCGCTGCGCCACCTCGCCCCGGACACGCCCGGGGCCGCGGAGCTGCGGGGCGGTCCGAGCCCGCGGATCGGGTTCAACTACCACGGCCAGTGGGATGTCGCCGCCGCGGACGGTGAGGCGGCATCCGGCCTCTATCGCGCGGCCCTGCCGGTGACCGGCCAGGACACGCCCCCCGGCGAGACCCGCGGCTATCTGCTGGAGGTCACCGGGGTGGTCCAGGACGGGCGTCTGGAGCTCGGCTGGACGTATCCGACCCGGATGTACGACGAGTCGACGGTGCGCCGTCTCGCGGACGAGGTCATCGCCGCGCTGGAGGAGATCGTCGAGCACTGCGCGGAGCCCGGGGCGGGCGGCCGCACCCCCTCCGACTTCCCGCTCGCCCGGCTCGACCAGCGCCAGGTGGATCTGCTCGCCGGTGACGGCCGGGATGTGGAGGATGTCCATCCGCTGACCCCATTGCAGGCCGGCATGCTCTTCCACGGCCTCGTGGACGCCGCGGGGGCCTACTTCGACCAGGTGGCGATACGGATCGGCGGCATCGCGGACCCGGACGCCTTCGCCGCCGCGTGGCAGAGCGTGGTGGACCGTACGCCAGTGCTGCGCAGCGCCGTCCGCTGGGAGGGGCTTGAGGAGCCCGTCCAGGTGGTGCACCGGACGGTGGAGCTGCCCGTCACCCGGCACGACTGGCGGGAACTCTCGTCGGCCGCGCGGGAGGCCGCGCTGCGGCGGCTGCTCGCCGAGGACCGGGCTGCCGGGATGGAGCTCACCACGGCCCCGCTGGTCCGTATCGCGGTGGCCCGGCTGCCCGATGACGAGATCACGCTGGTGTGGACGTCGCACCATCTGATCCTCGACGGCTGGAGCACCGGCCAGATCTTCGCCGAGGTGTGCGAGGGGTACGCGGCGCTGACCGAGGGACGTACGGCGCGCCTGCCCGCGCGCCGCCCGTTCCGGGACTTCCTGCGCTGGCTGCGGGGACAGGACCAGGAGCGGGCCGAGGGGTACTGGCGTCAGGTGCTGGCGGGGTTCGGCGCCCGGACACCGTTGCCCTACGACCGGCCGCCCACGGAGGCGCACCGCGCCACGTCGGGCGCGCTGACGCGGCTGGAGCTCACCCGGGAGGTCTCCGCCCGGCTGCGCGAGACGGCCCGCGGCCACGGGCTGACCGTCAACACGGTGGTGCAGGGGGCCTGGGCGCTGCTGCTGTCCCGGTACAGCGGCGAGTCGGATGTGGTGTTCGGCACCACTGCCTCGGGCCGTCCGGCCGAACTGCCGGGCATGGAGACGATGGTCGGCATGTTCATCAACACGGTCCCCACCCGGACCGTGGTCGAGGGCGGCCACGAGGTGGTGCGGTGGCTGCGGGAGCTCCAGGAGCACCAGAGCGACTCCCGGCGCTTCGACTTCGTCTCCCTGGCCCGAATCCAGGGCTTGAGCGCGGTGCCGGGCGCCGAGGCGCTCTTCGACAGCATGGTGGTCTTCGAGAACTACCCCTTCGACGAGTCGTCCGCGGCCGATGCCGGGATCGTCATCCGGGAGGTGCGCGCCGAGGACGCCACGAACTTCCCGCTGTGTCTGCGCGCCTACCTCGGCGACCGGCTCGGGTTCGACATCGCCTACGACCCCGCGCTGTTCGACGCGGCGACGGTGGAGCGGGCGGCGGCCCATCTGCAGACGCTGCTGACCGGCATCGCCGACGGTGCCGGGCGGGCCCTGGACGAGCTGCGGCTGCTGACCCCGGCGGAACACCGCCGGGCGCTGCGGGAGTGGAACGACACGGCCCGGCCGCTGCCCGAGGGCTCGCTGGCCCAGCTGTTCGCCGAGCAGGTCCGGCGCACCCCGGACGCCGTGGCCCTCACCGGTGCCACCACGCTCAGCTACCGCCAACTCGACGACTGGTCGGGCCGGTTGGCCGGGGCCCTGGTGGAGTCGGGGGTGCGCGTCGAGGACCGGGTGGCGCTGCTGATGGGCCGCTCGGCCGAACTCGTCGTGGCCCAGCTCGCGGTGGTCAAGGCCGGTGGTGTCTACGTCCCGGTGGACGTCCGCGCGCCGCGCGAGCGGCAGCGGGTCCTGCTGGACCGGGCGGGCGCGGCGGTCGTGCTGACGCCCGGGGAGGTGGCCGCCGCGCGCCACGGCGCGCAGGCGCCGCCCGTGGTGCGGGTGGACCGGGACAACCTGGCCTATGTGATGTTCACGTCCGGGTCGACCGGGGTGCCGAAGGCCGTGGGGGTGCGCCACCGCGATGTGGCGGCGCTCGCCCTCGACCGCGCCTTCGCCGGTGGCGGGCATGAGCGGGTGCCGCTGCACTCACCGGTGGCGTTCGACGCCGCCACCTACGAGGTCTGGGTGCCGCTGCTGGCCGGCGGCCGGGTGGTGGTGGCCCCGCCGGGCGAGCTGGACGCCACGGCGCTGCGGCGTCTGGTGGCCGACCACGGGGTGACCGGGCTGTGGCTGACCGCCGGGCTGTTCCGGCTGCTGGCGCAGGACGACCCGGACTGCTTCGCGGGGCTGCGCGAGGTGTGGACCGGCGGCGATGTGGTGCCCGCGGCCTCGGTGCGCCGGGTGCTGGCGGCCTGCCCCGGGCTGACCGTCGCGGACGGGTACGGGCCGACCGAGACGACGACCTTCGCCACGTCCTTCCCGATGTCCGGCGCCGACGGGGTGCCCGAGGTGGTGCCGATCGGCCGGCCGCTGGACAACATGCGGGTCTACGTCCTGGACGCGCGGCTGCGGATCGTCCCGCCCGGTGTCGTCGGCGAGCTCTTCGTCGCCGGGGAGGGAGTGGCGCGCGGCTATCTCGGCCGGCCCGGCCCGACCGCGGCGTCCTTCGTCGCCGATCCGTACGGACCCGCCGGGTCGCGGATGTACCGCACCGGCGACCTGGCCCGGTGGCGGCCGGACGGCACGGTGGAGTTCCTCGGACGCGCCGATGACCAGGTCAAGGTCCGCGGCTTCAGGATCGAGCCGGGCGAGGTGGAGGGCGTCCTGGCCGCGTATCCCGGTGTCGTGGACGTCGCCGTGGTGGCCAGGGAGGACCGGCCCGGTGTGAAACGGCTGGTGGCCTATGTGGTGGTGGGCGACGGCGGCCCGGCGGTGGATCCGGCCCGGCTGCGCGCCCACGCGGCGGCGGAACTCCCGGACCATATGGTGCCGTCCGCCGTCGTGCCGCTCGACGCGCTGCCGCTGAGCGCCAACGGGAAGCTGGACCGCGCGGCGCTGCCCGCCCCCGGCCCCGCCGCCGACCGCGCGCCCTACCGGGCGCCGCGCGATACGACCGAGCGGCTCGTGGCCCGGATCTGGGCCGAGGTGCTGGGGGTGGAACGGGTCGGCGCCGAGGACGACTTCTTCGGGCTCGGCGGCGACTCCATCTTCTCCATCCGGCTCACCTCGCGGCTGCGGGAGGCGTTCGACACGGAGGTCTCGCCCCGGCTGGTGTTCACCCGTCCGACGGTCGCCGCCCTCGCCGCGGCCCTGGGCGCGGCGGAGTGCCGCACCGGGCGCGGGCCCGTCCCGATCGCACGCGTCGGCCGCGACGGGGAGCTGCCGCTGTCGTTCGCCCAGGCGCGGCTGTGGTTCCTCGACTCCTTCGAACCGGACAGCACCGAGTACCTCACCCCGCTGGCGCTGCGGCTGCGCGGAGCCCTCGACGTCCGGGCGCTCAGCGCCGCGCTGACCGCGCTGGTGGCCCGTCATGAGTCACTGCGTACGACCTTCCACGCGGTGGACGGCCGCGGTGTGCAGATCGTGCACGAGCCCTCGGAGATCCGGCTCATCCCGCACGATCTGTCACGGCTGCCCGCCGCGGAGCGGGAGGCGGAGCTCGCGGAGCTGCTGGCGTACGAGCGGGCGCGCCCGTTCGATCTGCGGCGCGGTCCCCTGCTGCGGACCGGGCTGATCAGGCTGGGCGCGGAGGACCATGTGCTCAGCCTGACGCTGCATCACATCATCACCGACGGCTGGTCCACCGGGGTGCTCACCGGCGATCTGCGGGAGCTCTACCGGGCGGAGCTCAGCGGCGAGCCGGCCGCGCTGCCACCGCTGCCGGTGAGTTACGCGGACTTCGCCGCCTGGCAGCGCACCGAGCTGTCCGGCCCGCACGCCGATGGGCAACTCGCCTACTGGAAGGGCAAGCTGGCCGGGGTGCCGCCACTGGAGCTGCCCACCGACCGGCCCCGCCCCGCGGTGCAGACCCGCAACGGCGCGACGGTGGAGTTCGAGGTGTGCGCGGCCGTGAACCGGCGCCTCAAGGAGTGCGGACAGGCCCGGGGAACCACGCTGTTCATGACACTGGTGGCGGCGTCCCAGATCCTGCTGGCCCGGCTGTCGGGGCAGCGGGACATCGCGGTGGGAACGGTGACCTCGGGCCGGGAGCGCGCCGAGGTGGAGCGGCTGATCGGCTTCTTCGTCAACACCCTGGTGCTGCGCTCCACGGTCGATCCGCGGGCCGGCTTCACCGACTTCCTGGCCGAGGTGCGCTCCACCGTGCTGGACGCCTTCGCCCACCAGAGCGTTCCGTTCGAGCGGGTGGTGGACGAGGTGCAGCCGGCGCGGGACACCAGCCGGACGCCGCTCTTCCAGGCGATGGTGGTGCTCCAGAACATCCCGGGCCAGGCGCTGGACCTGCCCGGCCTCGCACTGGAGGACATCGCCCTCGACGTCCACACCGCGAGCTTCGATCTCACCCTGGAGTTCGCCGAGGCCGAGGACGGTGTGCTGCGCGGGCTGATCGGCTACAACACCGATCTGTTCGATGCCTCGACCGCCGAGCGGATGAGCACGGCCGCCCAAGCGGTGCTCACCGGTATCGCCGACGACCCCGACCGGCCGGTGGGCGCGCTGCCGCTGACGACCCCGGACGAGCTGCGGCGCACGCTCGTCGAGTGGAACGACACCCGGCGCGAGGTGCCTCGGGCCACGCTGCCCGAGCTGTTCGAACGGCAGGTGGCGGCGTCCCCGGACGTCGCGGCCGTCCGATACGGGGCGGGTGAACTCACCTTCGCCGAGCTGGAGTCGGCGGCGAACCGGCTGGCGCACCGGCTGATCGGGCGTGGTGTGGGGCCGGAGCGCCTGGTGGCGCTGGTGCTGCCGCGGTCGGTGGAGATGGTGGTGGCGCAGCTGGCCGTGGTGAAGGCGGGCGGTGCGTTCCTGCCGGTGGACCCCGCCTATCCGGCGGAGCGCATCGCGTTCATGCTGCGGGATGCCGCGCCCCTGGTGGTCCTCGACGACGCGGCCTCGGTCTGGGTCGAGGAGGGCCCCGCGGGGCCGCCGGCCGACCGGGAGATTGCACCGGACCACCCCGCGTATGTCATCTACACCTCCGGATCCACCGGGGTGCCCAAGGCGGTCGTGGTGACCCACGCGGGGCTGGCGAGCTTCTCGGCGGCCGGCGCCGAACACTACGACGTCCGGCCCGGGGACCGGGTGCTGCAGTTCGCCTCACCGAGCTTCGACGCGTCCGTACTGGAACTGTGCGTCTCCCTTCCCAGCGGGGCGTCGCTCGTGGTGGCGGAGGAGGGCCCGCTGCTGGGCGAGCGGCTGGCCCAGGTACTCGCCCAGCGGCGGATCACCCATGCGCTGATTCCCCCGGCGGCGCTGGCCACCGTGCCGGAGACGGCGCGGGAAGCGGGAATGCCCCATCTGCGCACCCTGATCGTCGGGGGCGACGCCTGCTCCGCCGAGCTGGTGGACCGCTGGGCACCCGGGCGCCGGATGGTCAACTCCTATGGCCCGACCGAGGCGACGGTGGTGAGCACCTGGTCGCGGCCGCTGACCGCCGGTGCGGGGCTGCCGCCGATCGGGCGGCCGATCTGGAACACCCGGGCCTATGTGCTGGACGAGGCGCTGCGTCCGGTGCCGGTGGGCGTGGCCGGGGAGCTGTATGTGGCGGGTGCGGGTCTGGCGCGCGGCTATCTGGGCCGGCCGGGGCTGACCGCCACGCGGTTCGTGGCCGATCCGTTCGGTCCCGGGGGCGGGCGGATGTACCGCACCGGCGATGTGGTGCGCTGGACCGGCGACGGCGAGCTGGAGTTCGCCGGCCGGGCCGACGACCAGGTCAAGGTCCGTGGTTTCAGGATCGAGCCCGGCGAGGTGGAGAGCGCGCTGCGGCGCAGCCCCGAGGTGCGCGACGCGGTGGTCGCCCTACGGGACACCGCGCCCACCCCGGAGCGGCCCTCGGGGGTCAAGCGGCTGGTGGGCTATGTCGTTCCGGCGCCGGACGCCTCCCCGACCGCCGCCTCGCTGCGCGACTTCCTGGGGCGGATCCTTCCGCGGCACCTGGTGCCCTCGGCGTTCGCCACCCTGGACGCCCTTCCGCTCACCCCCCACGGCAAGGTCGACCGCCGCGCCCTGCCCGATCCGGATCCGGCGCCGGCCTCCGGTGCGGGCCATGTCGCACCGCGCACCCCGCTGGAGAGCCGGATCGCGACGATCTGGGCGGATGTCCTCGGACTGGAACGGGTCGGCGTCCACGACAACTTCTTCGACCTCGGAGGGGATTCGATCCTCAGCATCCAGGTGGTCTCCCGCGCCCGGCAGGCGGGGCTGCGCCTGTCCACCAAGGACCTCTTCACCCATCAGTCGGTGGCCGCGCTGGCCGCCGTGGCCACGGCCGAGCGGGACGAGGGCCGTTCGGAGCCGGTGACCGGACCCCTTCCGCTCACCCCGATCCAGCGCTGGTTCTTCGCCACCCACACCGTCAATCCGCACCACTTCAACCAGTCCGCGCTGCTGGAGCTGCACCAGGAGCCGGACGAGGCGGCGCTGGAACAGGCGCTGGCCGCCCTCCTGGTCCACCATGACGCGCTGCGCATGCGGTTCAGCCGCGAGGACGGGGAGTGGCGGCAGTACGATCCGGAGCCCGAGGCGGCCGAAGCGCTGGCCCGGTACGACCTGTCCGGCCTGCCACCGCACGAGGCGGATCCGGCGATGGAGAAGGCGGCCGACGCCCTGCACGCGGGCTTCGTCCTGGGACGGGGGCCGCTGCTGAAGGCGGCGCTCTTCCGGCTGGGCGACACCCGGCGCCCGTTCCTCTTCCTGACGGCCCACCATCTGGTCATCGACGGGGTGTCCTGGCGAATCGTGCTGGACGACCTGGACACCGCCTATCAGCAGAGCCTGCGCGGCGAACCGGTCGACCTCGGCCCCAAGACCACCTCCTTCCGCGACTGGGCCCGGCAGCTCGCCGAGCATGTCGCCGAGGGCACCCTGGACCACGAGGCCGACCACTGGTCCGCGGCGCTGGACGCCAGGCCGCTGCCGGTCGACCATGAGACATCCGCCCCGGGGCCCGACACCCGGGCGGTACCGGTCGAGATCGACGCGGCGGACACCGAGGCGCTGCTGCGCTCGGCCCCCACCGCCTACCGCACCCGGATCAACGACGTCCTGCTCGCCGCCCTCGCGCTGGCGCTGTCGCGCTGGACCGGCCACCCGCGGATCTCCGTGGAGCTGGAGGGCCATGGGCGCGAGGACGTCATCGAGGGCGTCGATCTCTCCCGTACGGTGGGCTGGTTCACCACGATGTATCCGGTCTCCTTCGAGCTGCCGGACACCCCGGACGGCACGCCCACCGACTGGCGCGGTCTGGTGAAGTCGGTCCGGCGCCAGTTGCGGACCGTCCCGGGCAACGGCTTCGGGTTCGGGGCGCTACGGACCTTCGGCACCCCCGCCATGCGCGAGCGGCTGGCCGGGGCCGGCTCCGGACCGCAGATCGTGTTCAACTACCTGGGCCAGTGGGACGCCCGGTCCGCGCAGGCCCAGGGCAGCCTCGTCCACGCCGAGCACGGATCCTTCGGCCAGGACCACGACCCCCGCGAGGGCGGTTCGCATCTGCTGGAGGTGGTTGGCGCGGTCCAGGACGGCCGGCTCGGCTTCACCTGGCACTACCACGCCGATGTGCACGAGCGGTCGACCGTGGAGGCGGTGGCCGCGGACTTCGCGGACGCGCTGCGCCGGATCGCCCAGGACTGCCGGGGCGCCCTATGACCGGGGCCCCGCCGGTGTCCTCGCCGGTGCCCCCGCCGGTGCCCCTGTCGCGCAACCGGGACTACCGGCTGCTGTGGGGCAGCCAGGCCCTCTCGGAGTTCGGGTTCCACGCCTCGATGATCGCGTTTCCGCTGCTGGTGCTGGCGCTGACCGGCTCGGGCGCGGCCTCCGGCCTCGTCATGGGGACCATCGCCGCGGCCCAGATGGTGGCCGGGCTGCCGGCCGGTGTGCTGGTGGACCGGTACGACCGCAAGGCGATCATGCTGGGGTGCGAGGCGGCCCAGGCGCTGTCCGCCATCAGTCTGGTCGTGGCGGTGTGGACCGGCACGGCCACCGTGCCGCACATGGTGGTCGTCGCGGCGGTGTTCGGGGCGAGCGCCGCCCTCTTCGAACCGGCGGAGAGCGCGTCGCTGCCGGTTCTGGTGGCGGAGGTCCATCTGCCCACGGCGGTCGCGATGAACACGGCACGCTCCTCGATGGGACAGCTCTCCGGCACCGCGACCGGCGGTTTTCTCTTCGCCGCGGGGCGCTCGGTGCCGTTCCTCGCGGACGCCGTCACCCACACCCTCTCCTTCTGCGCGCTGCTCTTCGTCCGGCTGCCGAAGCGGGAGCGGCCCGCCGGCCGGACCGGCCATCTCGGCCGCGAGGTGCTGACCGGTCTGCGGTGGGTGTGGCAGGAGAGCGGGATCCGGGCCACCGTGCTGTGCGCGGTGGTGCTGAACATGTTCTTCAGCGCCTTCTACATCGTCGTCATCGTGCTCGCCGGAACCCGGGGGGTCCCCTCCGGGGAGGTGGGGGTGATGGCGGCCATGCTCGGGGTGGGCGGGGTGCTCGGCGCGCTGGCAGCGCCCGTATTGCACCGGCGGCTCGGCCCCTATCGCGCCATCGTCGCGGTGTTCTGGGCCCTGGCCGCGCTCACCCCGGTCACCGCCCTGGTGCACAGCGGCTATCTCACCGGGGTGCTGTTCGCCCTGATGGCGCTGTTCCCTCCGACGGCCAACACGGCGATCATGACGGAGCAGCTGCTGCGCACCCCGGACCAGCTGCGCGGCAGACTCACCAGCGCCCTCGTCCTGGCGTGCGGAGCCGCCGGCGCCGCGGGCCCGGCGCTCGGCGGACTGCTCGCCCAGATCCTCCCCGGCGACCGGGCGATCCTGGTCTGCTCGGCCGGTATCGCCGCCGCGGCCGTCCTCACCACCGTCAGCCCGGCCCTGCGCCGGCTGTCCCCGAACCGCCCGGCCGAGAAGCGGCCCGCGGCGGCCTGACCACCACCCCATCCACCGCAATCAGTCATCACATGACGGGAGAACACACACCATGGACGACAACGCCCGCTACCAGGTGCTGCGCAACGACGAGGACCAGTACTCGCTGTGGCCCGCCGACCTCGACGTCCCCGCGGGCTGGCAGACCGTCGGCAAGGAGGGCACCAAGGACGAGTGCTCCGCCTATGTCGACGAGGTATGGACCGACATGAGGCCCCGCAGCCTGCGCGAGCGCATGGACAACGTGGCTTCCTGACCCCAGGGGACCAGGTGGTTGAGGGGCCGCACCGCCGCCCCTCAACCACCTGGTCCCCTCCTACAGTTACGATCCTGTGGTGAGACGCCGCGATGCATGGGGATCGCGCCTCGACCGGAGGAGAACATTCACGTGAGCGCGCAGGGGATAGCGTCCCAGACCGGGAGCGGGCCGGAGCCCCCCAACAGCCCCCTCAACCAGGGGCGGCCGCACAGCGCCCGGATGTACGACTACTTCCTGGGCGGCAAGGACAACTACCTGGCCGACCGTCAGGCCGCCGCCAAGGTGCTCACCCTGTGGCCCGGTGTCATGATCGCCGCCCGGACCAACCGCGCCTTCATGCAGCGCGCGATCCGGTTCCTCGCCGCCGAGCGGGGCATCCGCCAGTTCCTGGACATCGGCACCGGCATTCCCACCCGGCCGAATCTGCATGAGGTCGCCCAGTCGGTGGCCCCGGAATCCCGGGTCGTCTACGCCGACAACGACCCGATCGTCCTCGCCCACGCACAGCATCTGCTCAGCAGCCACCCGCAGGGGCGCACCGCCTACGTCAACGCGAATGTCGCCGAGCCCAAGACCGTCCTCACCTCCCCGGAACTCACCGAGGTGCTGGATCTGTCCCGGCCCGTCGCGCTGAGTCTGTGCGCGCTGCTGCACTTCGTCCCCGACGAGTGGGACCCGTACGGGATCGTCGGGCAGCTGGTCGACGCGCTCGCCCCCGGTTCGTATCTCGTACTGAGCCACATCACACCGGACTTCGACCCCGAGGCGACCCAGCGGACCGTGCAGATCTACCACAGCGGTGGCATCCAGGGGAAAATCCGCAGCAGGGCCGAGGTGGAGCGCTTCTTCACCGGGCTCGAGATGGTCGAACCCGGTCTGGTGGTGCCGCACCGCTGGCACATCGACCAGGACACCACGGATGCCCGAGTGAGGACCGGCGATGTGACCGACGCGGAGGTGTCCTTCTGGGCGGGGGT
The DNA here is from genome assembly GCF_040606675.1 of Streptomyces sp. NPDC005393. NCBI lineage: Bacteria > Bacillati > Actinomycetota > Actinomycetes > Kitasatosporales > Streptomycetaceae > Streptomyces > Streptomyces sp. NPDC005393. The sequence continues at coordinate 18,916 of NZ_JBEXFG010000021.1, forward strand.
CGCCCGTAAGCCCTGACGGTCTGTCATCCCTGGCGGCCTGTCATCCCTGACGGCCGTAAGCCCTGACGGGGAGGGCTGCGGCGTCAATCGCTGAGCAGTCCGCCGGTGTGACATCACCTCGTGGAAGGCGCCGCACACCCGCAGATCGACGATGGCCCTGGTCAACACCCGGTCAAAGTGGCTGTGTTGGGCGCGTACGAGGGGACCGGAGGGGCCACCCGTGGTGGCGGGGAAGCGCACGTCCTCGCTGGAGGACATCAGCCACGCGTCCTCCGCGACCGCCGCGATGTCCCTGCGGGCGGCGCGGGCCGTACGGTGGCCGATGCCACCGTGGCGCTCCGCGGCCGCCCGCAGGGACCGGGCACCGAGCGCGGCGACTGTGATGCCCTGTCAGTAGACCGGGTTGAAGGTGTGCGCGGCGTCGCCGATGACCGCCAGGCCTCGCGGCACCCGGCGCTCGTAGTGCCGCCGTACGCCGGGACCCGGGCGGAAGCCCCGGACGTCGCCGGCGGGTTCGGCGCCGGCCGGCAGGGCGGCGTCGGTTACTCCCTGAGCAGGGCATCGACCACATGGCCGAACAGCAGACGGCCGGACCAGGCCGTCGGCGCGTCGAACAGCCGGGGCAGCCCCCGCACCCGCGCCTCCTCGCACCACACGACCCGCGACCGGCCGCCGTCCCGAGGGCGCACCTCGATCTCGGCCCACCCCCTGACCACCGAACCGCGCTTCTCCAGGCGGCAGAATCCCGAACCGTCGTCCGTGGGCGGGTCCCAGCGCACGACCTCCATGGGGTCGTCGAACCCGGCGCGGCCGACACCGGTACGCACCACGACCACCGTGCCCGGCCGTGTCGGCCCCGCCGGCCGGACGGTGACTCCGCTCAGGGGTACGTGGGCGGCGTGGCGCCCCCAGTCCGTGAGCCGCCGCCAGGTCTCGGCGACGGGCAGCGACGACTGCCGTTCGATGCGGAAGAGGGCCACAGCGGGATCGTAGGCGATTCGGGCCACACCCGCCGGATCAGACCACTCGCGCGGCGCGCACCGGGCCTCGCCGCCGCGGTCCTCGGTGATGCACTGGACGGGTGCGTCGGTGACGGTCATGCGGAAGGGTCCTTCGGACAAGTGGAGAGGCGATCGCTCACATCAAGCGCGGCGGGCCGGCGGGCGCGGCAGACGGCCCGGCGGACGGCCCGGCGGACGGCCCGGCGGACGGCCCGGCGGCGGTGAGACTGCCCAGCAGGGCCAGCGCCCGTTCGGAAGAGCTTCCCGGTTCGGCCTGGTAGACCACCAGCTGTTGCCCCGGGGCGCTGTTGACGGTCAGCGATTCGTAGTCCAGCGTCAGTTCGCCCACCACGGGGTGGCGGAAGCGCTTGGTCTCATGCGTCTTCTGGCGGATCTCATGGCGAGCCCACAGTCTGCGGAAGGTCTCGCTCTTCAGCGACAGCTCGCCGACCACATCGATCAGCTGTGGATCGTCGGCGTCGGCACCGGCCCCGGCCCGCAATCCGCCGACGGTGTTCACCGCCACCCGCTCCCAGTCCGGGTAGAACTCCCGCGCGTCCGGGTCGAGGAAGACGAGCCGCACCAGATCCCCGCTGTAGGTGTGGCCGTCGAACAGCGCCCCGCCCAGGGCATTGTGCGCCAGGACGGTCAGACACCGCCCCAGCACGACGGCGGGTGTGCGAGGCCAGTCGGCCATCATCCGCGACAGCGTCGGACTGACCCGCTCACGCCGATAGCGCCCCCGCCGCCGCACCGGCACCGGTCGCGCCACCTGATGCAGATAGGACACCGCGTCCTCGTCCAGCGTCAGGGCTCGGGCCAGAGCGTCGACCACCTGCACGGAGGGGTTGCGCTCACGCCCCTGCTCCAGACGTACGTAATAGTCGGTGCTCACCCCCGCCAGCATCGCCACCTCCTCCCGCCGCAGCCCCACCACCCGCCGCCGGTTCCCGGCCGGTATCCCCAGGTCCTCGGGGATCAGCAATTCACGGCGAGCACGCAGAAACCGCCCGAGCAGGTTGTCGCTGTCCATGCCCTCGACACTAGGTCCGCGAGGCGGTGTGCGGGGCCCCGGAAGGTGGCCGGGATACTCCTAGGATCGCCTCTCCCCCGAGGGGGAGCGCACTGTGGCAAGGGGGGTGAAGAGACCCTCCAGGGCCCTGGACATCTGGTCGAACGTGAGCGGATCGGCGACGCCGCCGGTCGTGTAGATGCCCCGGTCCAGCTTGACGCCCCGGGTCATCGCGCCGAGCAGGCCGGCCAGTTCGGAGCCCGGGAGTACGGGGCGGTGGCCCGTACGCTCGAACAGGGCGTCCAGCATGGTGCCGATGCGGTGGCTGAACCGCTCCTCGTGTTCCACCAGGGCGATGGCGGCGTTCCGGTCACGGAGGGCCATCAGCCGGAATTCGAGGTGGATGAAGACCCATTGGGCGTCCAGGGCGCCGCCGCTGATGATCTCGGCGAAGATGCGGGCGAGTTGGGGGGCGATGTCCCGCTCGGTGTCCACTTCGGCGATCCGGTCACCGATGTGTTCGGCGGTGCGGTCGCTGTGGCGACGGAAGACATCGAGGAAGAGTTTCAGCTTGTTGTCGTAGTTCGAGTAGAAGGCCCCGGTGGTCTTGCCCGCGCACTGGCAGATGTAGCCGATCGAGGCGCCGTGGAAGCCACGTTCGGCAAAGGCCCGCTCCGCTCCGGCGAGCAGCGTTTCCACGGTCTTCGACCGTTGCGGCGGCATGCGGTAACCCTCTCCCCCGTGTGCGGACATGGCCAGATCCGTACGGTAGCCGATCCTGTGACGGTAGCCAGTAGGGAACCCTACCGGTAGCGTTCCCTATCGGCGAAGGATCACGGACGATCACGAGGGAGAGCCACTGTGAACGCACCGATGCCCACGGCCCACGACGAACTCCCCTCGTACCCCGGAGAGCGGGACGACTACGTCAACCCCGCCCGCGCGCTGCTCATCGGACCGCCCGTCAGCCCGCTGAGGTTCGTCGGCGGCAGCACGGGCTGGCTCGTCACCGGATACCGCGAGGCACGTGAGGTGCTGCGGGATCCGCGGTTCAGCGCCGAGCGCTGGCGGGGCGACGACACCGTCCGGCCCGTCCCCGAGTGGGTCCGGGAGAACAAGAGCAGTGGCACCGGATCCTTCCTGTTCATGGACGCGCCGGAGCACGGCCGCTACCGCGGGCTGCTCATGCGGTACTTCACCGTGCGCAGGATGCGCGAGCTGGAGGGGCGCATCGAGGCCATCGTGACCGAGCGGCTGGACGCCCTGGAGGCGGCGGGCAAACCGGCCGACCTGGTGCGCCACTTCGCGCTGCCGATCCCGTCGCTCGTGATCTGCGGAATGCTCGGCGTCCCGTACGAGGAGCGGGCGACCTTCCAGTCCGTCGCGGCGCGGCTGCTGCGCCACGACCGCAGCAACGAGGACTTCCTCGCGGGCCGGGCCACGCTCGCCGCCTTCATCGGAGCGCTGATCACGGCCAAGCGGAAGGAGCCGCAGGACGATCTGATCTCCAAGCTGACCGCGGTCGCCGAGCTGACGGACGCGGAGATCATCGGCATCACGGCCCTGCTGCTGGTCGCCGGGCACGAGACCACCACGAACATGCTCAGCCTCGGCACCTTCGCCCTGCTGCGCGACCCCGAGCAGCTGCGGCGGCTGCGGGCGGACGACTCGCTCGTACCGGGCGCCGTCGAGGAGCTGCTGCGGTACCTCAGCATCGTCAACGCCTTCCCGGTCCGTATCGCGCTGGAGGACGTCGTCGTCGGCGGTGTCACCGTCAAGGCCGGTGAGAGCGTCGCGGTCTCGATCCCGGCCGCGAACCGCGACGCGGCGCTGGTGGAGGACCCCGGCACGCTCGACGTCGGACGCCCCCGCAGCGGCCACCTCGCGTTCGGGTACGGCATCCACCAGTGCCTCGGGCAGCATCTGGCCCGGACCGAACTCGCCGCGGCCTACCGCGGGCTGCTCGGCCGCTTCCCCGGGCTGCGGCTCGCCGTGGCCCCGGAGGAGGTCCCGATGCGCGGCGACATGGTCATCTACGGCGCACACGAGCTGCCTGTCACCTGGTGACGACCGCCGCCTCCCGCCACCGAGGAGCTGCGCACGGGTGCGGGGGCGGGCATGGTGGAGGGAGCCGCCGGGTCCGCACCGGCGGCGGAGGACTGGAGGTGGCGCCCGTGAACGTACCGAGTGGCGAGCCGCGCCCCGCCCCCGTGCTCCGGCGTCCGCCCGATCCCGCCGGGAGTGTCACCTGGGAGCCCAGCGAGCGCTGGGTGCGGGGCACGAAGGGCGGGGTGACGGTTGTGGACAGCCGCCGCCCGGTCCTGGTGTGGGAGCCGGGCCGCCCCGTGCCGCTGTACGCCTTCCCGCGCGAGGACGTCCGCACGGATCTGCTGCGCGAGACGGGACGGCCCGCCGCCACCGGGCGCCATGCCGGGGCGACGGTCTTCTACGACCTGGACGCGGGCGGCGGGACCGTCACCGACGCGGCATGGACCTACCCCGGCGAGGAGCTGGCCGGATACCTCTCCTTCGAGTGGTTCGGACGGGATGTGCTCGACCACTGGTACGAAGAGGACGAGGAGATCTTCGTCCACCCGCGTGACCCGCACAAACGGGTCGACGCGCTGCCCAGCGCCCGCCATGTCCAGGTCGGGATCGAGGGCACGATCGTCGCGGACACGCGCTCCCCGGTGCTCCTCTTCGAGACCGCCCTGCCCGTCCGGTACTACCTCCCGCGCGAGGACGTCCGCCTGGATCTGTTCACCCCCTCCGGCCACCGGACCCGCTGCCCGTACAAGGGCGAGGCCACCGCGTACTGGTCCTGGGCGGGCGGCGGGGACGTGCCGCCCGACATCGCCTGGAGCTATCCCGATCCGCTGCCGGCCGTGGGCGCCATCAGGGACCGGGTGGCCTTCTACAACGAGGCCGTGGACCTCATCGTCGACGGCGAGCGCCTGGAGCGCCCGGCCACCGGCTTCATCCGGCCTCGGCCGCGCTGAGCCGGGGTTCCAGGGTCCCTTCCAGGCCGGCCGGCAACGTCCCCGTGTGCACCACGCCCAGCCGCTGGGTGGCCCGGGTCAGCGCGACATACAGATCGCTCGTCCCGAACTCCGCCGGCTCCGCCACGATCACCGTGTCGAACTCCAGCCCCTTGGCCTGCCGCGGATCGAGCAGCACCACCGCGCTGGTCAGGTCCGGGGCGCGGCCGGCGGACGCGGCCGGAAGGGCTGCCGACAGGGCGTCGTGGCGGGCGCGCGGGGCGATCACCGCGAGGCGGCCCTCGGTACGGGTCTCCCGCGCCACGGCGGCGGCCACCGCGCCGGGCAGGTCGTCGGTGTGGACCGCCCAGGGGCGTACGCCCGTGGCGCGGATCGAGCGCGGCGGTTCGAAGTCCGGGTCCGCGGACCGGGCCACCTGCGCCGCGATCGCCATGATCTCGGTCGGCGTACGGTAGTTGACCCCGAGCCTGGTGTGCTCCCAGCGGTCGTCCACGTACGGGGTCAGGATGGACGCCCAGGAGCCGCAGCCGCCCGGTTCCGCGGTCTGCGCGGGATCGCCGACCAGTGTCATCGAACGGGTCGGGCAGCGGCGCATCAGCAGCCGCCACGCCATCGCGGACAGCTCCTGTGCCTCGTCCACGATGATGTGGCCGAAGGCCCAGGTGCGGTCGGCGGCGGCGCGTTCGGCGGCGCTGCGGTGGTCGGCCTCCTCGTGCCGGTCGGCCAGGCGTTCCGCGTCGACCAGGTCGTGGGCGGCCAGCACCTCCGACTCCTCGTCGTCGCGGTCCTCGAACTCCTGGGTGCGGGAGCCGTAGGAGAGGTCGAGCACACCCTGCGCGAACTCGAGCCGCTCCCGGCGCTCGCCCTCGGCGGCGGCGCGGGCCGCCGAGTCGTCCTCGCCGAGGAGCTCGGCGGCCTCGTCCAGCAGCGGGATGTCGGCTGCGGTCCACTCGCCGTCCGCGCGGCGGATCGCGGCGGCGGCATCGTCGGGGAGGTGGACGGGGTCGGCGAGGAAGTCGGCGACGAGCTCCCGCGGGGTGAGGGTCGGCCACAACTCCTCGATGGCGGCGCGCACATGAGGGCTGACCGCGATCGCCTTGCCGAGCAGGGCGATGTCGTCCGGACCGAGCAGGTTCGGCCCGCCGTACGGATCCGCGCCGAGCCGGTCGGTCAGTTGGGCGGTCAGCGCGTCGATGACGCCGAACGCGAAGTGCGGGCGGGCGAGGTTGTGCGGCAGCCCGGTCTCGCGGGCCCGGCGCCGCGCCTCGTCCGCGAGGTCCGCGTCCAGCAGCAGCTCGCCGTCCTCGTGGTCGATGACGATCGCGGGCTCGGGCAGGGACTGCCGGTCCTGTACGAAGCGCGCCAGGGCATCCGCCATCGCGGCGCGCCCCTTGACCTCGGCGGCGGTGGGGGTGTCGGTGCCGGTGGCCATCACACCCGGGAAGAGCTCGGCGAGCGTGGCGAGCAGCACACCCGTCTCACCGAGCGCGGGCAGCACCTCCCCGATGTAGCCGAGGAACGCCGGGTTGGGCCCGACGATCAGCACCGCGCGGCGGGCCAGCAGCTCGCGGTGCGCGTACAGCAGATACGCGGCGCGGTGCAGCGCGACGACGGTCTTGCCGGTGCCGGGGCCGCCTTCGACGACGAGTACACCGTGGTGCGGGGCGCGGATGATCCGGTCCTGCTCGGCCTGGATGGTCTGCACGATGTCATGCATCCGGCCGGTACGAGCCGTGTCGAGCGCGGCGAACAGCACCGCGTCCGCGTCCGTGCCCTCGTGGCCGGTCCGTATGGGGTCGGAGAGGTCCAGGATCTCGTCGTGCAGGGCGGTGACCCGCGGGCCTTCGGTGGTGATGTGACGCCTGCGGCGCAGCCCCATGGGGGTGTGGCCGGTCGCGAGGTAGAACGGGCGCGCCACCTCGGCCCGCCAGTCGACGACGAGCGGGGTGCGGTCCGCGTCATCGCGCCGGATGCCGATGCGGCCGATGCGGTGGTCGCGGCCGTCGCGGAACGCCAACCGGCCGAAGCACAGCCCCCGCTCCCCCGCGTCGAACGCGGCGAGCAGCCCGGACCGCTCGGCGACCAGCACATCGCGCTCCAGCCGTGCCTGGAAGTTCGTCCCCTCCATCGACAGAGCCGAGCTGACCGCCTCCTCGGCTCCGGCCCTCAGCTCGGCGAGGCGCCCGTAAAGCAGATCGAGAAATGCCTGCTCCCGGCGCAATTCCTCGTTTGACAATGCAACTCCCGCCGCGATACGATGTCTTCATCGGGTTTAACCATGCCTTGAGTTCTGTCAGACATGGAATTCCCCAATATACGCAGAGAAACGCCCCGGTCGTCAAGACGACCGGGGCGTTTCTCTTTCCCGTCGCCCGGCCGGCCACCCGGTCCTCACTTCCACCTTCCGTAGAGGTGGGCTTCCGGACCCGTTGCCGGGGCGGTTGGCCGCTGATCGCTCGGGGGTGAGCCGCGGATTTGTTCCGGGGCCAGGGGCGGTGTGTCGCAGTGGGCCGTCCCGGTGGGCCGGGCGCGTCATGGGCGCCGCCGCTGCCGGGTTTTCCGGCCCACTCGACCGGCCCCGGTTCGGCCGGCATCAGCCTGTGGGTCAAAATCCGCTGGTGGCGGGTCTCCGCCGCCCCCCGCCACCAGTGGCGCAGCACCTTCTCGGTGGGCTTGCCGTGTTGAACGGCCGTATATCGCGGGCAGCGTGGGCGCCTACGACTAACGGCGGTAGATCGTGATCGAGTGGCCGACCTCGTCGATCGGCTCGCTGCTGTCGATCAGCGCCGCCAGTCGGCCCTCGGCCTTCGCGACCGAGGAGTCCGACACGACGAGCAGTCCGTGCACCTCGTGCGCGGGCACCTTGCGCGGGTCGGACGCGTGGATGCCGTACCACGACGGCACACCGCTGCCCTTGTAGACGAGCCAGATCTTCTCGTCCGGGTAGCGCTGCCGGAGGCGGTCGGCCAGCCGGCCCAGGTCCTGGCCCCAGTCGACGTTCGCGTCGTGCAGGCGCAGATGGGTCCGCGAGGGGCCGCCGAAGGCCTCGTTGGAGTACGGCAGGTAGTACGGATACGTCCGCAGCGAGCTGACCGCGACGAACAGCACCAGCGCCGCCGTCACGGCATGTACCCACCGCGGCCGGAGGACGAGCAGACCGGCCGCCGCGACCGCCAGGAACATCGAAATGAAGAGGGCATACCGGACGCCGAAGTTACGGGCCCCGTCCATGGCCGCGGCCAGGAGTACGGCCGTGGGCACGAGGACGTACGGCGCGGCGGGCCGCAGCCGGGGAGCCGTCACCATCGTGACGGCACCGGCGAGCCACAGCGCGAGCATGCCCAGCGGCGTCTTCACCAGCAGCGCGACCGGCAGGTAATACCACAGCGATCCGTCGTACTGGCGGCCGAGCAGAAAGCCGTGCCATGTCGTGTTCTCGAAGCCGAACTGGACGCGCATCCCGTCCCGGTACGCCTCCGGGAACGGCAGCCAGTCCACGGCGAGCCCGCGCAGCCCGTGGACGGCGGGTACGCCTCCGGGCGCCGTCCAGCGCAACCGCGGGTCGACGGCGAGGTAGGCGGCCCACACCACGGCGACCGTCACCAGTGCCACGACGACCGCCGCCGCCCCGCCGAGCGCGAGACGCCGCACCGTCCCGCGCGGGGTGGGGTCGTCCGTCCGGCGGGCGTACCAGACGGACAGGACGGCCAGGAGCAGCAGCACCGGGACCGCCGGCAACGCGCTCATCTTCGTGGCCACGGCAGCGCCGAGCGCCACCCCGGCCGACGGAAGGTGGACGCGCGGCCGCCGCCGCGCCCGCCACAGCAGCCAGACCGACGTCAGCACAAAGCCGGCCGCCGGCACATCGAGCGTGGCCAGCGATCCGTGCGCGATGACGTCCGGCGAGAACGCGTAGAGGGCGAGCGCCACCACCCCGCCCACGGAGCCGGCGAGGTCACGGGCGAACGCGAAGACGACCAGCCCGAACAGCAGCGTCAGCGCGATCACCGGCAGCCGCGCCCACAGCATCAGCCGCCATGGATCGTTGCCCGACTCGTACAGCACACGCCGCCCGAGGGCCGTCTGGTCGCCGACGGAGGCGGTGTCGAGGTGCGCGTGGGTGAGGGCCAGCCCCGTCGCGATGATCAGCTTGCCCAGCGGTGGGTGCTCCGGGTTGAAGCGCAGGCTGTGCTCGCGCAGATAGACCTCCGCCGTGCCCACGTACACGGGCTCGTCGATGGTCGGGGTCTGCTCCACGGCCGTCGTGACCATCGCGACCGCCATCTCGACGAGGAGGGCGACCACGGCAAGCGCCGGCAGCCACCGCCGGTGCGGCCGCAGCCTCTCGAATCGGCCCGGCGGCTTCCCGGCGGTCTCGGTGACGCTGTCGATGACGCCCGTCCACTGCATGGCAGCAGACGCTAACGTGCCCCCGCGCCTGTGCAGGGCTTCTGATCAGAAACTCAGCACAAGACCGCAATATGGCCTCAGCGGGCCGCGCCGAAGTCCTGCGTCCAGTAGTTGCCGGACTGCGCGAAACCGACGCCGATCTCCTTGAAGTCGCAGTTCAGAATGTTGGCCTTGTGGCCGGGGCTGGACATCCAGCCGTCCATGACGCTCTTGGGCGTGCGGTAGCCCTGGGCGACGTTCTCGCCGTAGGTGCTCCAGCTGTAACCGGCCCGCTCGATCCGGTCGCCCGGCGACGACCCGTCGGAGCCGGAGTGCGACATGTTGTTGTGGGCCGCCATGTCCTCGCTGTGATCCTGGGCGGCCTTGGTCAGCTTCTCGTTCACGGTCAGCGGCTGACAACCGGCCTTGCCGCGCTCGCTGTTGACGAGGTCCACGACCTGCTTCTGGGCGCTGGAGGCGGTGGGGGCGCTGGAGGCGGTCGAGGCGGTGGGGGCGGCGGCTCTCCTGGCGACATGGCCCTGCTGAGCGGCCATGGCCGCGGAGGGCACGCCCACGGCGGCCAGGGCGACGGCGGCGACGGCTATCTTCCGGTGGTGTGTCTTGCTGCTGCGGTGCTTGCTCATCCGTGACCTCACTCGGTTATCGCGGCACGCCCACCCCCCTGTACGGCCGGCTCTGAGCGACGCCGCGCCAGAACCGCTCCGAGGCGCTGTGTGGGCCGTCATTCTTAGAGCCGTCGCGCGCACCGGGCAACAAGTGTTCGGTACTACCGGGCTTCGTAGCGCGGACGGCGCTTGCGATGAGCGTCGAGTCATGCCGGCCCGGCTCAGGGGGACGTCCTGTGTCGCTGTCGTGCCGTCAGAAGGCTGGCTATTGAGGAGGGTGGGCGGCAGACCCAGTGGGTCGCGGGTCTTCACAGACCCGGACGGAACATTTCCACCAGAGCGGAAAAAGCCTCTTATGTCGCCTAGGAGGTATGCACTCTTCCGTACGGTTTGCGCCTGGGGCGGGTGTGAAAGATGTCATGAGTTGGTGTGCACCAGGAAACGGTGTCCGCCGGGTCAGCCCGCCTCGTGGGGGTGCTGGGCGAACAGGTCGAGCAGACCCTGAGGGGCATCGTCACGGAGGCAGATGTCGAGCCCGCGGGCGGACAGCATCGCGGACACCTCGCTACGCGGGAACAGCGTCTGCTCGTAGGCGGCGAGCGCCGCTTCGGTATCGCCGGGGTGGGCGGCGAGGGCGGTGCCGAGTTCGGCGCCGTCGAGCATGGCGAGGTTGGCACCCTCGCCGGCGAAGGGGGACATCAGGTGGGCGGCGTCGCCGAGCAGGGTGACGCCGGGGACGCGGTCCCAGCGGTGGTCGGCGGGCAGGGCGTGGATCGCGCGGGGCGTCAGCGGACCATCGGCGTCGGCGATCAGGGCCCGCAGGCTCTTGTCCCAGTCGGCGAAGTGATCCAGCACGGCCGCCTTGGCGGTGTCGGTGTCGGTGAAGTCGATGGTGGAGATCCAGCCCTCGGAGGCCCTGAGCGCGGCGTAGATGTGCAGGCTGCCGTCGATCTCGCGGTGGGCGAGGAAACCCCTGCCGGCGCCGAGGGCGAAGAGCATGCCGCCGCCGACCACGGCGGCGCTCTCGGGGTGGCGGGTGTCGGCGTCGAAGAGATCCACCTCGACGAAGGACACCCCGCAGTAGGCCGGGGCCGCGTCGGAGACCAGCGGGCGGATCCGGGACCAGGCTCCGTCGGCGCCGACCAACAGGTCGGTGGTGAAGGCGGAGCCATCGGCCAGGGTCACCTCGTGGCGGCCATCGCCGAGGGCACGCGCCGCGGTGACCTTCGCCCCCCAGCGGACGGTGGTCTCGGGCAGCGAGCCGAGCAGGAGGTCGCGCAGCCGGCCGCGATCGACCTCGGGACGGCCGCGGTCGCCCTCGTCCGCCTCGCCCATGTGGACGACGGCGTACTGGTCGAGGATGCGTGTGGCCTCGCCACCGGGGTGGATGAGCGCACGGAACGGCTCATGGAGGCCGGCGGCGTGCAGGGCCACCTGGCCGGAGTCCTCATGGATGTCGAGCATGCCGCCCTGGGTGCGGGCGGCCGGCGAGGCGTCGAGGTCGTGGACGGCGGCCTCGATGCCGTGGACAGACAGGACGCGGGCGAGGGTGAGGCCGCCGAGACCGGCACCGACGACGGCTATGGGGTGATGCGGAATCTTCGTCACGGCCACACCGTAACGAACATGTTCGCCACGAACAAGTTCGTCACGAATGCGTTTATAGCTGTGTGCTCGCCGCCCCCGCCGTTTCGCCGCTCCGCCAAAGGGGTGCCTGGCGGACGCGGCCGCGCGGTAAGCGGGCACCTGTCCTGTACGTCACGACACGACACGAGAGGACGCGCCATGTGCCCCACCCGCGGGAAGCGGACCAGCGCCGGACCGCACACCGGCTCCCTCGGCGCGGCCGCCGGAAGCCGCACCCGATGAGGACGGTCACCGGGCGCACCGACCACATCGTGGTGGTCGGTGCGGGACTGGCCGGGCTGGCGGCCACGCTGCACTTGCTGGGCGCCGGGCGCCGGGTGACCGTCCTCGAACGGGCGGCCCTGCCCGGCGGGCGGGCCGGGCGAGTGGAGCGCGGTGGGTACCACATGGACACCGGCCCGACCGTGCTGACCATGCCGGACCTGATCGAGGAGGCGTTCGCCGCGGTCGGCGGCCGGATGTCCGACCGCCTGAACCTGATCGCGCTGCACCCCGCCTACCGCGCCCGTTTCGCCGACGGCGACCACCTCGACGTCCACACCCGGGCCGCCGCGATGGAGAGCGAGGTCCACCGCTTCGCGGGCGCCCGCGAGGCGCTCGGCTACCGGCGGCTGCGGGCCTGGCTGAAGAGGCTCTACGCGGTCCAGATGCGGCGTTTCATCGACGCCAACTACGACTCCCCGCTGCGGCTCCTCCACCCCGATCTGGCACGGCTGGCCGCGCTCGGCGGATTCGGCCGGCTCGACGCCCGCCTCGGCCGCTTCCTCACCGACGAGCGGGTGCGCCGGGTCTTCAGCTTCCAGTCGCTGTATGTCGGGGTGCCGCCCGCGCGGGCGCTGGCCGCGTACGCGGTCATCGCCTATATGGACACCGTGGCCGGGGTGTACTTCCCGCGCGGTGGCATGCACGCCCTGCCCCGGGCCCTGGCCGACGCCGCCGCCGACGCCGGTGCGGATATCCGCTACCGGCACCGCGTCACCCGCCTGGAGCGCACGGGCGAGCGCGTGACCGCCGTGCTCACGGACCAGGGCCGCATCCCCTGCGACGCCGTGGTGCTCACACCCGATCTGCCGGTCGCCTACCGGCTGCTGGGGCGCCGGCCGCGCCGCCCGCTGCGGCTGCGGCACGCCCCGTCGGCGGTGGTGCTGCACGCGGGTACCGACCGCACCTGGCCGCAGCTGTCCCACCACACCCTCTCCTTCGGCGCGGCCTGGAAGAGCACCTTTCATGAACTCACCCGCACCGGACGGCTGATGACCGATCCCTCCCTGCTGATCACGCGCCCGACGACGCACGACCCCGGCCTCGCACCGCCCGGCCGCCATCTGCACTACATCCTCGCGCCCTGCCCCAACACCGACATCGGCCCCGGCCCGCGCACCTGGCGGGAGCTGGCGCCCCGGTACCGCGACAGCCTGCTGACCGAGCTGGAGCGCCGTGGGCTGGCCGGGATCGGCGCGGCCATCGAGGAGGAGTGCCTGGTGACTCCGGCCGACTGGACCGCCGAGGGGCACGCCGCGGGGACGCCGTTCTCCGCCGCCCACACCTTCGCCCAGACCGGCCCGTTCCGTCCCCGCAATCTGGTGCGCGGTGTGGCCAACGCGGTGCTGGCCGGCTGTGGCACCACCCCCGGTGTCGGTGTGCCGACGGTACTGCTCTCGGGCAAGCTGGCCGCGTCCCGTATCACCGGCCTCCGGCCGGCCGGCGGCGCCTCATGACCGAACGGGAGCTGAACGCCGCGGGCATCGCCCACCCTGCGCTGCGCGCCGCGTACACCCGGTGCCGGGCGCTGAACGCGCGGCACGGCAAGACCTACTTCCTGGCCACCCGGCTGCTGCCGGTCGCCCGCCGCCCCGCGGTGCACGCGCTGTACGGCTTCGCCCGCTGGGCCGATGACATCGTCGACGACCTGCTGAGCGACGCCGGTCCCGCCGAGCGCGCCGCGGCGCTCGACGCGCTCCAACTCCGGCTGACCGCCGGGCTGCGGACCGGGGAGAGCGAGGAGCCGGTGGTCCGGGCCCTGGCCCACACGGCCACCGTGTACGGCATCGACCACCGGCACTTCACCGACTTCATGGCCTCCATGCGCGCCGACCTGGAGGTCACCGACTACCCGACCTACGACGACCTGCGCTCCTATATGCACGGCTCCGCGGCCGTCATCGGGCTGCAGATACTGCCCGTCCTCGGCACCGTCGTCCCGCGCGCGGAGGCCGCCCCCCACGCCGCCGCGCTGGGGATCGCCTTCCAGCTCACCAACTTCCTGCGGGACGTCGGCGAGGACCTCGACCGCGGCCGGGTCTATCTGCCCGGCGACCTGCTCGCGGCGCACGGCGTCGACCGGGCGCTGCTGGAGTGGAGCCACGCGACCGGCACCCGTGACCCGCGCATCGTGGCCGCGCTGCGGGCGGCCGCCGAACTGACGCGTGGCGTGTACCGGGAGGCGACCCCGGGCCTGGCCATACTGGACCCGGTGTCCCGGCCGTGCATCCGCACCGCCTACGTCCTGTACGGCGGGATCCTGGAGGCCATCGCCGAGGACGGGTACTCCGTGGTGCACCGCCGCGCCGTCGTTCCGCGCCGCCGTCGCGCCGCGGTCGCGCTGGACGGCGTCGGCAGGGTGGCGGCCGCCCGGCTCCGCGCCCGCGCCCGCCGGTCCGGGCGCCGCGCGGCCCTCGGCGCGGCGGGCGGACGCGCCTGAGCCGTCCTGAGAACTCCGTACGGTACGGGAGGACATCGCATGACCGACGACCGTGCCCGGCGCGGACGCTACGCGCTGCGGATGCGCATGAGGCCCGTGCCCTGGGAACGGCAGCCGCCCACCTGGCGGGAGGCCCGGCCCGGGATCGTCGCCGACGCGCTGAAGCGCGCCCAGGCCCGGCCCGGCGGCAACTGGTACGTGCTGGCCGCCGGCCGCGACATCCGGCCGGGGCGCCCGTTCGGCCGTACCGTCGCGGGCGTCGAGGTGGTCGCCTGGCGGGGCGCCGACGGCCGACTGCGCACCGGGCCCGGTGCGTGCCCGCACCTCGGCGCCCCGCTCAAGGACAGTCCGGTCCGCCGCGGCACCCTGATCTGCCGCTGGCACGGACTCGCCCTCGACGGCACGGCGTTCGCGGGCTGGGAGCCCTTCCCGGCCTACGACGACGGCGTCCTGGCCTGGGTCAGGCTCGACCGGGCCGGCGGCGGGACTCCGCTGGAGCGACCGGTCGTCCCCGCCCGGCCGCATCCCGCGGGAGCGGTGGACGCCGTCTACACCGGCGTCGGCCGCTGCGAGCCGCAGGACGTCGTGGCCAACCGGCTCGACCCCTGGCACGGGGCGTGGCTCCACCCGTACTCCTTCGTGGATCTGACGGTGGTGGACACGCCTGCCGGAGACGGAGACGGGGACGGCGACGGCGACGGCGACGGGTTCACGGTCGAGGTGTCCTTCAAGGTGGCGGGGCGGGCCACGGTCCCGGTGCGGGCGGTGTTCACCGCGCCCGGCCCCCGTACGGTCGTCATGCGCATCGTGGAGGGGGAAGGGCAGGGGTCCGTCGTCGAGACGCACGCCACGCCGCTGGGGCCGGACGCGGCGGGGCGGCCGCGCACCGCGGTGATCGAGGCGGTCGTCGCGGCCTCGGACCGTCCGGGCTTCGCCGTCGCGCGCGCCGCGGCTCCCGTACTGCGCCCCCTGATCCGGGCGGCGGCCGGCCGGCTGTGGCGTGACGATCTGGCGTACGCGGAACGGCGCTGGGCGCTGCGCAGCACAGGAGCGTTCCCGGGCTGACCGAGGGACCGGTGGGATGGGTTGACGAGATCACCCTGACGGGCCGTCGGTTCAGCCTCCGGCGAGCCTGGCCAGGGCGCGCAGGGGTGCCGAGCGGCCCTTCAGCGGGACCGTCCACAGGGTCTGGCCGCGCACGCCCCACCGTTGCAGCAGCGCGTTCGCGGCGAGAAAGCCGGTCGTCGCCGCGCGTTCCATCAGCGCCACCGGCAGGACGGTACGGACCAGATCCCCGGCCAGCACGATGTGCGGGTCCGGCGTGCGGACCGTCGGCCGGCCGCCGAAGCCGCCCACCGGGAACAGTGGGCAGTCCGCCCGCCACTCATCGCACCGGCCGACGATCCGCGCGTCCCGTGTCTCCGGGAAGATCCGGTGCAACTCGGCGATGAGCCGGTCCTGTACGGCCCTCCGGTCGGCGCCCGGATCGACGGCGTACGCATGCAGTTCGACCACCGAACCGCCGCTCC
Organism: Streptomyces sp. NPDC005393; assembly: GCF_040606675.1. Taxonomy (NCBI): domain Bacteria; kingdom Bacillati; phylum Actinomycetota; class Actinomycetes; order Kitasatosporales; family Streptomycetaceae; genus Streptomyces; species Streptomyces sp. NPDC005393. The sequence goes on from NZ_JBEXFG010000021.1 coordinate 34,820, forward strand.
AGGCGGCCCAGCGGGCGGCCTCGCCCTCCCAGCGCTCCAGCACGCTGACGTTGTCCAGCGGGCCGTAGCCGCTGGTCCCGAGGAATCCGGGGCGCTCCGGCGCCACCGGCCGGTCCAGCCACAGCCGGGACACCAGGAACGGCGGTGCGGTGCGCAGCCGGTCGATGGCCGCCCGCCATGGGCCGTCGCCCAGGCGCGGCGAGCCGGCCACCACCTGCCGCAGCCCGGCGGTGTCCAGCGCCAGTACTGCCGCGTCGTGGTGGTGGAGGTGGCCGCCGGCGGTGATCCGCACCCGGCCGCCGGCCACCGGATCCACACACTCCACCGGCGTGCCGGTCCGCACTTGGGCCCCATGATCCGTCAGATAGCGGGCGAGCGGCCCCCACAGGGCCGGCGGGTACGGCTCGCGGACGACATCGAAGAGCAGGCCCTCGGCGGAGCCGAGGAAGTAGATGTGGAACATCAGCGCCAGCTCGGCGGCGGACAGCTCGCCCGGGTCGGCGAAGAAACTCCGTGAGAACACCTCGAACGCCAGATGTCGCGCGGACTCGGGAAAGCGGATGCGAGTGAGGAAGTCCCGTGCGCTGAGGCCGTCCAGCCGCTCGTACACCTCCGGTACCCGCACATCCAGCAGCGGCAGCGCGGCACCCGGCCGCATCCGGGCCAGATCCCGAAGCCCGAAGCTGGGGCTGAGCGCGACGAAGCCGAGGGCGCTCAGCGGCGGAGTGCGGGGCACCCGGGCGAAGCTGTCGTACAGGCCGCGGCTGTGCCGCAGCGGGTAGTCGGGCAGCCCAGTGAGCATGCGCAGGTCCGGGTCGGTGCGCCGCAGCAGGCCGCGCAGGTTGTAGTACTGCCGGAAGAAGGCGTGGAAGCCGCGGCTCATGGTGACCCATGAGCCGTCGGTCAGCCGCACCGGCCAGCCCGCGAGCCGCCCGCCGAGTTGCCGCTCGCGCTCGTACAGCGTGACCCGTACACCGCGTTCCGCCAGGCAGGTCGCCGCCGCGAGTCCGGCGATGCCACCTCCGACCACCGCCACGCTCGGCGCCGGCCCGGCGATCCGCTCCCGGCCGGGCGGCGGCACCACCTCCTGGGCCCGGCGGTCCCGGCCCCGGCGCGGTGCGTCGCCGTCCACCGCGCCGGGCGTCGGCCCCGCCGTCACGGCGTGTCCCGGTCGTCCGACACGCGCCCGACGACGGTGTGCACGACGCCCGTCTGCCAGCCGGGCATGGGCACCACCCGCACCTGGGTGAAGCCCGCCCGCCGGGTCCGGGCGCGGAGGGCGCGCGCGGTGTCGAACTCCACGGCGCTGCGCCACAGATGGCGGTAGAGCCCGCGGTCCCCGGCGAGCACACCGGCGGGCTGGACGATCGCCCGGCATACCGCGGTCCACACGGCCCGGTGCACAAGTTTGCCGCTCAGGGTGTACTCGTGGACCGCCAGCCGGCCGCGCGGGGCGAGCAGTTCGCGCACCGTGGCGAGCACCGCGTCCGGGTCGGTGACATTGCGGAGGAGATAGGCGGCGAAGACCGCGTCGAACGGTCCCGCGACCCCCGCGTCGGCCAGCATCTCCACCGGGGCGTGCACAAAACGCACCCGGGCAGGCCAGGTCTTGGCGGTGGCCCGCGCCAGCATTCCGGCCGAGGCGTCCACGGCGACGATCTGTGCCTCGGGCGCGGCGGTGAGCAGCGCGGCGGTGGACGCCCCGGTCCCGCAGCCGAGGTCGAGCAGGCGCAGCCCGGCTCCGCGCGCGGGCAGGCCCAGCCGCCGGGCGGAGCGCCGCAGATGGGCGTGGTAGCCGGGGTTGACGGCCACGAGCCGGTCATAGCTGAGCGCCGCGTGGTCGAACGCCGCGGCCAGGTCGTGGTCGCGCAGCAGGGTCATGTGGGGGTCGCTTCCTGTCGGGCGCTGTCGGGTGGTGAGGGCATCGGGGAGCTCCGGCGCAGCCACGGCAGTTCGGCGACGGTGCGCAGCATGGCCGGGACGGGGGTGCGCAGGCCGATGGTCATGTCCTCGCCGATCCGGGTGCGCCCGTCGAGGAAGCGCAGCAGCCGCTCCATCGGCACCTGCCGGAACAGGCCGGTGAAGAACGCCGCGCCGTCCACCCGCCCGGCCGCCAGCGCCCGCAGCAGGACCGCGTCCATGGCCCGGAACCGCGCCGGGTGCGGCCGCGGCGGCACCGGAGGGCGGCCTCGGTGCCAGGCGTCCGCGACGGCCCGGGTCTGCCGCTGTACGGCGGCGAAGGTGTATCCGGTGGACGGGCGGGTGGCGCCGCCGGCCGCGCCGATACGGAACACCGAGGCGCCCGTCCGGCGCGGGAAGCGGGCGTCGGTCATCGGGATCACGCCCTGTTCGACCGCGGTGACCTCCCACTCCCCCAGGTCGAGTACCTGCCGCGCGTAGTGCGCCAACGCCCGGTCGTACGCCGCGTCGTCGAGCACCGCCGGGGAGAACTCGGTGTACTCCACGAGCGCCTCCCGCGCGCTGAGCGGCAGGACGTAGCCGAAGGACAGACCGCGCGGGGGCTGCGGTGTGCGGAAGTCCATGAGGTCCGCGACCGCCGGGTCGAACCGTGGCCGCTCGGTGCGGACGAACCAGCCGCGGAAGTGCTGCAGCAGCGTGGTGCGCGCGGGCGGCAGCCGCCGCGGCGGCCGGGAGTCGAACGCCCACCGGCCGCGCAGCACCACCGGCTCCCCCGCGGCGTCCGCGCCCCGCACCTCGGCGCCGCCCGGTCCGTCGGCCACGGTGTGCACGGCGGCCACCACCCGGCGGAACCCGGGGCGCCCATCGGTCCGCCGTCCCACGAACGCCTCGAAGTCGCCGGAACGGAGCATCTTGTACCGCAGGTCCACCGGCCGGCCCACCACCGGCTCCCCCTCGGCCCCTCGCACCCGTAGCCGCCCCCACGAACAGGCCAGCACCTCGTCGAACTCACCGCCCGGCGGCTCCCAGTAACACCACGTCCGCTCCGGCGGGCGCAGCGGGCCGGGCGGGGCGTCGACCAGCGTCACTGTGGGCGCCCGGCCACCCCGTGGCGGCGAGCACAGCCGGTAGGCGAGCGACAGCCCGGCCGCGCCCGCGCCCACGATGAGAATCTCCTCGTCCCGCACCGCGGCTCCTTCCACGCCCTGACCGGCCCAGCGCACACCCACCTTCTCCTACGCGAGTCCCGCAGGGGTGCACGACAGCGGACGTGTCGCGGACCAGCGCAGTCACAAAAAACCGCCACCTAAACCCCCAAGTTGGGGAGTTCATGTGATGATTCGGTACCCCGGGCCACCCGGTCCGGGAACATGGAGGGGTAACTTGGTGAAGTCAAAGACCTTCAGGTCCGCCCTTGGGGTGGCGCTGACCGCGGCCGTGTCCGCCGTGGTCCTGCCCGCCTCGGCCGCGAGCGCGGCCGGGAACCCGGCGGCGGACAGCTCGGTGGACGGCGCGACCGCGACGTCCTTCGGCCGGATCGCCGATGCCGTGCTGACCCGGCGCACGGCGGCGCTGCTGGACAACAACCAGGCGGCGCGGCGCATGGCGCCGCCCGTCGTGAAGAACGTGCGTCTGTCGGCGGGGCAGACGAAGACGGAGGACACCGCGCTGTCCTCGCTGCGCACCCGCAAGGCGCGGCTCGCCGCCATGGGCGAGGCGTACACGGCCGCGGACACCCGCGTCGCCGTGGACAACATACGCGTCAAGGGTGGCCGTGCCACGGTCGTGACGACCGAGACCACGACGCTCACCTACAAGAAGATCCGTGGCGACGAGCCCCCGACGACCGGCTTCCAGGCTCACCACGAGGTGAAGTTCGCCGCCACGGCGGACGGAAAGTGGCAGCTGACGGGGATCACCCCGACGGACGACGGCCCCATGGCGGTCAACGAGCCCGGTACGGTGGCGGTGAAGAATGCCGCGGCCCTGCCCTCCGCGACGCCCGCCGCCACGACGAAGCCCTCGCGGCAGACGCAGAAGCCCGCGGGTAGTTACGACTACGCGGCGATGGCGGCCTACGCGGAGAAGTACTGGTCGAACTACAACCCCGCCTACCGGAAGTTCAACGACGCCGGCGGGGACTGCACCAACTTCGTCAGCCAGGCCATGAAGGCGGGCGGCTGGGCCGACAAGTCCGGTACGTACGACGACTACCGCAACTGGTGGTACGACTCCTCGTACCAGTCGACGTCATGGGTGGGCGCCAACGAGTGGTCGTGGTTCACGCTGGACTCCCAGCGGGCGACCAATCTGTCGAACGTCTACGACCTGGGTGTCGGGGACGTCCTGCAGATGGACTTCGACCGGGACGGGTCCAAGGACCACACCATGGTCACCAGCTACCGCAGCTCCAGCGGGGTCCCGTATCTGACCTACCACTCGGTGAACACCTACCGTAAGTCGGTGGCCAGCATCATCGCCTCCTACCCGAACTCGCTCTACTACGCCTACCGCACCTGACGGCGCCCCGGTGGGCCTCGCCCTTGGCGGCGGGGTCCACCGGACCCCTTCGGGCGTCACGACCGGCCGGCGCTCAGCCCGTCGAGGGTGAGGTCGAGGAGGCGCTCGGCCTGCTCGCGCTGTTCGGGCTTGCCCGAGGCGAGGGCGATGCCGGTGAGGCCGGCGAACATATCGGTCGCGCTGATGTCCGGCCGGATCGTACCGGCGGCGACAGCCGCTTCCATGAGCCGCGAGAGAGCGGCCTGGATCATCTCGTGGCTCTGCGCGTAGGGGTTGACGCCCGACGCGACGACGGCCCGGAGAGCGTCCGCCATGCCCAGTTTGGCGTTGGCGTAGTCGATGAAGCGCCCCATCCAGGCGCGCAGGGCCTCGCGCGGCGCCAGGGTCGCCAGGAGGTCGGGGGCGGCGTCGCACAGGCGGGCAAGTTCTTTGCGGTAGGCGGCCTCGATCAGCAGCTCCCGGGTCGGGAAGTTCCGGTAGAGGGTGCCCGTGCCCACGCCCGCCTCCCTGGCGATGCGCTCGAGGTGCGCGTCCAGCCCCTCTTCCGCGAAGACGCGCACCGCGGCGGCGAGGATCTTGTCCCGGTTGCGCTGCGCGTCGGCCCTCAGCGGGCGCCCTTCGCCTCTGGCCATCGACCGCTCTCCTCTTCGTTCCGCTTGCCAAGTGGAGGCACATTCACTTACCGTGAGCGAACTGGCGGCGCCTCCGGTTTCACTGTAGGGCACACGCGGGCCGGCGTCCGCCTTACCGCACAGGGCTGACGGAGACCGCCACCGTCACACGCCTCGCCCCGCGGGCGCGTGGCGGCGGCCCACTCGGCTGGTCAGCACCGCGCCGACGATCATCAACAGCCCCACGGCCGCCGCGCTGAGCGGTCCGTATCCGACCAGGGCGTCGCGCCCGCCTGCCGGGTGATCGGCCGTCCGGTCAGCAGGGTGCGCGTGCCCGGCGCGCGTCCCTTAGCGCATCTGCCGCCGCACCAACTCGTGCAGTTTCCCGCCCGGGTTCGCCATCAACTCGGCCGGTGCGCCCTGCTCGACGATCCGGCCGTCCTCCATGACGAGGACGCGGTCGGCGTCCATGACGGTCGACAGCCGGTGTGCGATCACCAGGCGGCTGGCGTTGAGGCGGCGGGTGCTGTCGATGACGATGCGCTGGGTCTCGTTGTCGAGGGCGCTGGTGGCCTCGTCGAAGAAGAGGACGCGCGGACGGCGGATGAGGGCCTGGGCGATCATCAGGCGCTGGCGCTGGCCGCCGGAGATCGCGCCGCTGCCGGAGATCATCGTCTGGAGGCCCATCGGCATCCGGCGGATGTCCTCGGCCAGACCCGCCAGTTCGGCGGCCTCCATGGCCTCCTCGGGGCTGAACGGCTCGGCGCCGCGGATGCAGTCGAGCACGGTGCCGCCCAGGGGCTGGGCGCTCTGCAGGACCACTCCGCACTGGCGGCGTACCGCGGCCTGGTCGAGGGCGGCGAGGTCCTGGCCGTCGTAGAGCACGCTGCCGGACACCGGCCGCTCGAAGCCGATGAGGAGCCGCAGCAGCGTGGACTTGCCGCAGCCGCTCGGGCCGACCACGGCCACGAATTCGCCGGGCCGGATCTCCAGCGATACGTCGTCGAGGACGAGCGGCCCGTCGTCGCCGTAACGGAAGGTGAGATTGCGTGCCCTGAGGTCGCCCGAGAGGAGGCCGGGCTGGGCGCTGCCGCCACGGACCTCGGGCGGCTCGTCCAGGATCGGCTTGACCTGCTCGAACATCGGCAGTGCCGCGAACACCGAGACCAGGGCGTTGGTCAGTTGGGTGACGGAGGTGAGCAGCATGGTGACGGAGGTGTTGAACGTCAGGAAGGCGCTCGCCGACATACTGCCCCGCGCCGGACCGGCCAGCAGCATGAACACGATGAGCGAGCACAGCGGAAGGTAGACCGCGTCGAGGACCTGGGTGAGGTTTTTGATGCGCCCGGTGCGCTGATGCAGATCGCGGGAGTGGGCAAAGCCACGGGCCCAGGCCGCGTAGGCGAAGTTCTCGGCCGCGGCGACACGCAGCTTGGGCAGGCCGCGCAGCGTCTGGAACGCCTGGTTGTTGAGCTTGTTCTCGCTCTCCACCAGCCGCCGCTGCCAGCGCACCTGCCACAGGCCCATCCCGAGGAAGACCGCGGAGATGACCACCAGCATGGCCATCACCGCGAGGGCCAGGGACACGCTGTAGTACAGCAGCAGGGCGAGGTTCATCGCGCCGACGGTGCCGGCCTGGAGGACCATTGGGGCGGTGCCGGACAGCAGCCGGCGCACGGTGCTGATGCCCATCGCCGCACTGGCCAGCTCGCCGGTGGAGCGCTCGGTGAAGAACTTCGTGGGCAGCCGCAGCAACCGGTCCCAGACCGCGGGCTGGAGCGCGCTCTCCAGTCGCCCCTCCAGCCGCAGCAGGGTCAGGTTCTGGAGCAGCATGAAGGCCGCCGCGACGACGCTGGAGACCATCAGGGCCAGGGAGATCTGGACGATGGGGCTCTTCTCGGCGCGGGGGACGAATCCGCCGAGCACCTGACCGGTGGCGACCGGCACCAGCGCGCCGAGCAGTACGGTCACCAGCCCGGCGATGACGAGGTTGCGCAGGTCCGGCGCGACGCCGCGGGCGGTGAAGCGCAGCAGCCGCCACACCGTGATCCGCCGCTCGGGCAGCGGGCGGTAGAACATCACGGCGCGCGGCTCGAACTCGTCCGCGTTGCTCTTGCCGATGCGCATCCGCAGGCCCGAGGCGGGGTTGACCGCCTCATACCGGCCGCGCCGCCACAGCAGCGCCACCGGGGCTCCGGACAGGGCCCGGTAGCCCACCAGCGGCCCGGTGTCCTCCCGCCACCAGCGTCCCTCCAGCCGGACCGGGCGGGTACGGATCCGGGAGACGACCGCGATCCGCTCCACCGGGCTCGTACGGTCGTCGGCGACACCGCCTCTCGGCGGCTCGGCCAGGGTGATCCCGGCGGCCTCCGCCACCCTGCGGCAGACCGCGTAGACGGCGTCGTCGGTGCTCTCCTGCGACGCCCGCGACGAACGCCGCGGCCCTCCGATGGAGGCGATCAGCGCCTGGTCGGCGCGCGAGCGGACGGCCTCGCCGGCCCGGATCCCGGCCGCCGTGCGGTCCGCGTGGGCCCGCTCCATGGTCTCGATCCAGCGGTCCACGGCCATGCCCAGCCGGTGCTGCTGGTTGACCATCCGCTGCCACAGCGCGCCGTCGATCAGCAGGTCGCCGGCGGCCTGGGCGCTGTACTCGGCGCCGTACCGCACGCTGCCGGGCGGCACCGGAAGCCACAGGAGGTCCTCGTCGGCCGCCCCCTCGCCGTCCGGCGCCCCGCCGTCCAGCGGGGCCTGGAACAGCACGCCGAGGCTGCGGCTGACGCCGAGCGCCACGGCGTGCTCCAGCGGCGTCGGCGGCGGGCCCTGGAATCCGGTGCCGTCCCCGTACGGATCGGCGTAGGCGGTGCCGTACCCGTCGTACTGCTCCGGCCGGTACAGCTCCCGCAGCGGGATGCGGCGCAGCGCGCAGTCCTGCGAGGGCCTGCCCAGCAGGGTGTGGCGCGGCCCCTCGACCGGCCCCGGGAGCGCGGCGCCGCTCTCCAGTCGGCCGAGGAAGTGCCAGTGCCCCTCTTCGGCGGCGTCGACGGCGAAGAGGTCCAGCGCGCCGCCGACGACGAGCCAGAGCACCTGGGGGCCCTCCAGCGGGAGGCTGCGCAGTCCGGCGCAGTCGACGCTCGTGCCCAGCGCCCCCAGCGCCTGGACCACCGCGTCGCCGCCGCCCGCCTCCACGGCCGCGGCCGGGTGAACGGACGCCATGTCAGTGCTCCTTCATCAACTCGGCGTACGGACCCTGGGCTGCGGCGAGCTCCTCGTGCCGGCCGCGTTCCACGACCGTCCCGTGGTTCAGGACGAGGATCTCGTCGCTGTCGCGCACGGTGCTGAGCCGGTGGGCGATCACCACGCACGCGCAGCCGCGGCGGCGCAGGTTGTCCATGACGGTCTGCTCGGTCTGGGCGTCCAGGGCGCTGGTCACCTCGTCCAGCACCATGACGCTGGGGCGGCGGACCAGGGCTCGGGCGATCTCCAGCCGCTGCCGCTGGCCGCCCGAGAAGTTACGCCCGTCCTGCTCCACCCGGCAGTGGATGCCCTCGGGGCGCCGCATGATCACGTCGTAGAGCGCGGCGTCCCGCAGGGCGGCCACCACCGCGTCGTCCGGGATCGACGGGTCCCACAGCGCGACGTTGTCCCGCACCGTCCCCTCGAAGAGGAAGACGTCCTGGTCGACGAAGGAGACCGAGGCGGCCAGCGCGCCCCGGGGAATGTCCTCCAGACGCTGCCCGTCGATGCGGATGGCCCCCTCCCACGGGCTGTAGAGGCCGGAGACGAGCCGGGACACCGTCGACTTGCCGCTTCCCGAGCCGCCGACCAGCGCCACCTGCCGGCCGGGGCCGACGGACAGCGTGAAGTCACGCAGAAGCGGCTCGTCCAGCGGGTTGTAGCCGAAGGTGATGTTCTCCAGCGTCACATGGCCGGTCAGCCGGCGGGTGTCCGCCGCCGGCTCGTCGCGCGCGTACAGCGTGTCCACCGGGAAGCTCTCCACGTCCTTGAGCCGGGCCACGTCCGCGGAGAAGTCCTGGATGCGCCCGGCCACGCCGTTCAGCCGGCTGATGGGCGCGGTGAAGCGCGTCACCAGCGCTTGGAAGGCCACCAGCAGGCCGACCGAGATGTGGCCCTCGACGGCCCGCAGCCCGCCGATCCACAGGATCAGCGCGCTGTTGAGCGTGGCGAGGGTGGGCGCGACCACGGCCAGCACCGCACTCGGTACGCCCAGCCGCTGCTGCTCCTCCAGCGTGACGGCGTGCTGGCCCGCCCAGCGGCGGAAGTATCCGTTCTCGCCGCCGGTGGCCTTCATCGTCTCGATGAGCTGGAGACCCGTGTACGAGGTGGTGGTCAGCCGGGCGGTGTCGGCCCGCAGCTTCTGCGTCCTGGTGGCCCGCAGCCGCACCACCACGCGCATCGCCACCACATTGAGCAACGCCAACCCGACGCCCACCAGGGTCAGTTGGGGATCGTAGGTCCACAGCAGGAGGGCGTAGAGGACGACGACGATCCCGTCGACCGCCGCGGCGGCCAGATCGCGGGCGAGCGTCTCCGCGACGGTGTCATTGGACCGCAGGCGCTGGACCAGATCCGCCGGACTGCGCTGCGCGAAGAAGGTGACGGGCAGCCGCAGCAGGTGGCGCAGGAACCGCGCGCTGCTGAGCGTGGAGGAGATGATGCGTCCGCGCAGCAGGTTGGCCTGCTGGACACCGGTCAGCACCGCGGTCAGCACCAGCGCCACGGCCATGGACGCGAACAGCGGCCCCAGCATCGAGGACTGGCCGCCGAGCAGGAAGGCGTCGATGAAGGTGCGGCTCAGCGCCGGCACCGCCGCCCCCACCGCCACCAGCAGCAGGCTGGCCAGCAGCGAGGCCAGCAGGGTGCCCGTCGTCCCCCGCATCCGCGCGGGCAGGGCGCCCAGCACACCGGGGCGGCTGCCGCCCCGGCGGAAGGACGCGTCGGGCTCGAAGACCAGGGCGACCCCGGTGAAGCTCGTGTCGAACTCCTCGACGGGGACGAAACGGCGCCCCTTGTCGGGGTCGTTGATGTGGACGCCGCGCTTGCCGAACCGCCGCCCCATGCCGTCGTAGACGACATAGTGGTTGAACTCCCAGAACAGGATCGCCGGCGCCTGGACCTCCGCCAGGCTCTCCGGCTCCATCTGCATGCCCTTGGCGCGCAGACCGTAACTGCGCGCGGCCTTCAGCACGTTGCTGGCGCGCGACCCGTCGCGCGAGACGCCGCAGGCGATCCGCAGCTCCTCCAGCGGGACGTGCCGTCCGTAGTGCCCGAGCACCATGGCGAGCGACGCGGCACCGCACTCCAGCGCCTCCATCTGGAGCACGGTGGGGGTGCGCACGGTCCGGCGCCGGGACTTCCTCGGCCCGTCCCCGCGGCGCGGGGCGCGCCGTCGTCCCCGCGTCGGTTCCAGGCGGCGGCGTCCGCTGCTCCCGGCGGGTGCCGGCCGGGGCGGTCCGCCCTCGTTCGTCGTGGTCACGGAAGCAGCCAATCGATGGGGTGCCGGGCGGCCAGATGGATCGTGCCGTCGGCCGGGGTCATGGAGGCGAGGGCGAACGGCGGGCCCTTCGGGGAGGACCAGCGGTAGCCCGAGCGGGTGGCGGAGGACCGGTCCAGGCGTACCGTCACCGCGACCGGCGGGCCCTGCTTCGAGAACTCCTCACCGAGCTGCTCGCTGCCGAGGAAGGAGCCGATCTGCTGGCGCGACTGGGCGGTCCGGCCGACCGACCGGACGTGGCCACGCAGCACCCCGTAGGTCTGCGTCGGCACCGAGGGCACGCTGAGGTCGACCGCCGAGCCGACCGGCACCGACGCCGCCCGGTCCGCCGGTACGTACAGGGTCGCGGTCAGCGGGTCGTCGGAGTGGCGGACGCGCTCCACGGACGCCACGTTCGCGCCGGTGGTGAGGACGGAGCCGATCGAGACGGCCATGGTGGTGAGCCGGCCGGCGGCGAGGGTGCGTACGACCGTGCTGCCGCGCGGGGTCTGGACCTTCAGCAGCGGTGTGCCCGCGGGCAGGGTGCTGCCCTCCTTGGCGAGTACGGAGGTCACCTGGCCCGCGATCGGGCTCTGCAGTACGTAACTGCCCTGCCCGTGGGTGAGGACGCCGGAGGCGCCCAGCGTGTTCGAGACGGTGCCCGTCACGGCCCAGACGCAGGCCGCGGCCATGACGACGAGCGTGACCGTCAGAGCGAGCCATCCCTGGGGGCGGGCGTAGCGGACCGGCAGATCGATGTCCTCTGCCGACTGCAGCTTGGAAAGGGCCTGCTGGCGGAACTGCACGAGAGTCTTTCCTCAACCGCAAGGGAATTGATCGGGGCACCGCGGCGCGGGCCGACGGTGTGGCCGTGGACGGCCGAGTGCCCCGGACCAGGCTGGCCCGGGGCACAGGGCCGGTCGCTCAGCGAGGCCGAGCGACCGGTGGTGCCGCACCCGGCGGCACCGGAAGGCGGTGGCGCCTCAGAGACCGGCGACCGTGCCGACGACACCGGAGGTGTTGAGGCCGGTCAGGCCGTCCACGGTGCCGGTGGCGGTGCCGGCGGCACCGGTGACCGGGGCGGTGACGGAGTCAACGGTGCCCAGGGCGTCGCCCACGACACCGAGCCCGCCGGCCACGTTGTCCAGCTCGGCGTCGGAGATCTCCTGGGTGGCGACCTTGGGTGCGGAGTTCATTATTGCGTCTCCCTTGGATGACTATGTCGAAAATGAGCGTGCACGGCCTGCGGTTGCCGAATGGCATCGGCTTCCGCAGCACGTTCACAGGATTCCGGGGACCGGGATCCCGCGAACGCCTCAGCGCGGAAGGATGTAACCACGCCTGATCGCCGCGCAGCGAATCAACCAACGTACGGAATCGCCCATTCCGCCACTTTCCGATCACATGCCGCGCACAGGTGCCCCCGTTATCGACGCCCTTTCTTCACACAACAGTCACCGTTCACACGGGAGTGCTCTCCAACTCCGCCGGGTCGACCACGCAATCCCGACGAAGCCGCCGCACCCAAGGCGGTTATGGCGCCGCCACCGGGCAGTACGCGTGACATCTGTGTAATAGGTGTGCCGATCACTTGAAGGCTGGACGACCGGCGGTCACATTCGGCCTCCGGCACGTTTCGGGACTCGGCTGCCCACATGACGCGGACGACATCTTTTCCGCGGACGCCGCCGGACTCCAGCGGGACGCGCCACGGCGATGCCGACGACGCCGGCGAGCGGATGGACCGTATCCACAACCGGGTGAAGCGCCCGGCTTTCGACATAGCGGGTCAGCGCGACGAAACGTTCATGTGAGGGATTTCTGCTGAAGAAACACACCCGCGACCCGAATACGGCGGACGCGAGGACATAAAGCGAGGGATCGCACAATCTCCTCCGTATCGAAGGAATTCGCCACCATGCGCCCTCCTGGCGCCAGAAGCCGCCGGCCGCCGGGGGCGGACGGCCACGGACTCGGCGGCGCCTCCGGCCGGGCCGCCCCCAGCACCTCGTCGCAGATCCAGGGCGGAGGAGACCGGCTGAGCCGGATGCCTCCAGCGGGACACGAAGGCGCCCACCAGGGATATCACCCGACTATGTGAGGTATGTCGCGATTGCGGGTAAGGAGCCCTCGTGACCACCTACCCGCGGCGACGGGTCACGCTCGTCCTGGCCGTCCTCGTCGCTCTGGCGGCGGCGCTGCTCGCGGCCGGAGGGAGCGCTCGCGCCGAAACGGACGTGGACAAGATCGGCCACGCGCTGCGGAGCAACCCCGTGTACGTCGATCCCGGCGCACGCGACAGGCTGAGCCCCGGGCAGGCGCACGAGCTCGCGGGCCGCATCCGCGACACGGGCGTGCCCATCTACGTCGCCGTCCTGCCGGACAACCCCGCGTACGGAGGGAACCGGATCTTCGACCGGCTGCGTGCCGCCGTCGACCGCCCGGGCGTGTACGCGGTCGCGATGGGCTCGTCGTTCGGCGCGGCCTCCGATGCCTCGGTGCTGCCGGGACGCGTCTCGCAGGCGCTGGCGCAGCAGAACCTGCGCCAGCACCCCCGTGACCTCTCGGCCGCCCTGGACGGCTTCGTGGCCGACGTGGCGGCGAAGACCAGCGACCGGAGTGCCCATGACTCCACCGGTCTGTCGACGGGCGGTGCCGTGGTGCTGCTGGTCCTCCTGGCCGCGCTCGGCGGAGGCGGCTTCTTGATGGTGCGGCGCACCCGCAAGCACCGCCGGGAGCGGGAGCGGGCCGAGCTGGAGCAGGTGCGCGGCGCGGTCGACGAGGACATCACCGCCTATGGCGAGAAGCTCGGCAAGCTCGGCTTCAGCCCCTCCGACCCGGCGTCCACGCCCAAGATGGTGGACGACTACGGCCGTGCCCTGGACGCGTACGAGAGGGCCAAGGCGGAGTCCGCCGCCGCCCGGCGCCCCGAGGACGTACGGGCGGTGACCGAGGCGCTGGAGGAGGGCCGCTTCGCGCTGACGGTGCTCGACGCCCGCCGCGAGGGCAGCCCGCTTCCCGAGCGGCGCCCGCCGTGTTTCTTCGACCCCCGGCACGGCCCGTCGGTCCGGGACGTCGAATGGGCACCCGAGGGTGGCGCCCAGCGGACGGTCCCGGCATGCGCCGCCGACGCCACCCGCATCGACGACGGCCTCGAACCGGACGCCCGCACCGTCCCCGTCGGCGGCGGACGGCGCCCGTACTGGGAGGCGGGCCCGGCCTACGCCCCTTGGGCGGGCGGGTACTTCGGCGGGTACGGATCGATGCTGCTGCCGGGGCTGCTGATCGGAACACTGCTGGGCGAGTCCATGGTCCCCGGCTACGACCCCACTGACTTCGGAGACGGCTTCGGGAACGGCGGGGACTTCGGAGGAGGCTTCGGGGACGGCGGCGGCTTCGGCGACGGCGGCGACTTCGGAGGTGGCTTCGGCGGGGGCTTCGGCGACGGCGGTTAGAACGTCTCTTTACCTACACGGAGTAACGACACGGAGAGTGACATGTTGGCCATCCTCGGACTCATCATCCTGGCCGCCGCGGCTGTCATCGGTGTGGTCGGCGTCCTCGGCAACCTCGACGGCGGGCACACGCTCACCGGGTTCAGCGTGTTCGGCTACCACGCCGGCTCCACCGGCACACTCTTTCTCTCCGGCATCGTCGTGGGAGCCGCCGCCCTGCTCGGGCTGACGCTGCTGCTGGCCGGTGCGCGCCGCTCCCACGCCGCACGCCGTGGCTTCAAGCAGCATCGCGAGATCACGGACACCACCACGGCCCGCGGCGACCGGCGCCGCGGCCGGTTGCACCCGTTCGGGCACCGGGCCGCCCATCGATAGCGGCCCGTCGACAGACGCAAGGGAGTCACCCATGAAGGTCGGCAAGAAGATCGCTCACAGCGCCGAAGCCGTCAAAGGCGGCACCAAGAAGGCACTCGGCCGCGTCACCGGCAACCGCCGTCTCCACGCGGAGGGACGCGGCGCCCAGGCGAAGGGCGACGCCAAGCAGTCCGGTTCGAAGATCAGGGACGCCTTCCGGCGCTGACCCCGAGGAGAGGTCGACGGCGCCACGGGGCGGGCGCCGGCCGGCTGCACCGGCGGCCGTCACGTCCCGTGGAGCCTGCGGGCATACGGCGAGACCCCGCCGCGACGGGGGAAACGCGGCGGGGCCCACCGTGCGGATGCCCAGGCTCGGGGAGGTCATGCCCCGGAAACACCGGAACGTTCCTGACGACGCGTCACCGACTGGCCAGTCCTGGCGCACATCCCCCGCGACCGAAGCGGCGAAGCCGCGAGGCCGGGCTCGGCGGCGCCGGACCGCACCCGGCCCGTAACGGAATTCAGGACTCCGAAACGTCCGGCGCGGATTACGTTCGATCGCCGCAAGGGAAGTCCGCTTCCCGCTTGGCGCATTCGAGGTCGGCTCAGGTGTTCGACCCCCTCTTCGACAACGATCTCTTTTGCGGATCCGCAGGGCCCTGAGGGGGGCGCAAAGGACGCGCGCAGCCCACCTCCCTTGCCACGCGGCTCACACAAGGTACTTCAACATTTAACAAATAGAGAGAGATAGCACCACAGCCGATCTCCTCTCATCCGGCGAGATTCAGCCCGTCCCCGAGTGCGCGCGAACCACCACTTGTTGACGGTCCAGTAATGTCATCCCTAATTTCATCCGCGCCGTTTTACTCGAGAATCCCAAGCCATACGTTCGACATGCATGCCCGAATTATCTCTGTTTCCCCCCGCATGAGCGATTACTTCGGAGAAAACATGTCATCCGCCGCGGACCTTGGCGATCTTGTCATCGGCATCACTCCGTTCGGGGAACCGGACGCCAGACTCACCGCGGCGGTCTGCCGCGCGGGCGGTCTTGGAGTGCTTGACCTGGGAACTACGGGCCGAAGAGCCCGCGAGGCATGGGAGCGCACCCACGACTGGGTGGCCGACGGCAGATACGGGGTGCGGGTGGCGGCGGGCTGCCGCCTCACGCCCGCGGACCTGCCGGACGCGATGGCCTCCCCCACGGCGGGTCCTCCGTGGGAGGGCGGGCCCGGTCCGCACACGGTGGTGCTCGGCGTGGACGCGCCCTGGCCACTCGAGGCCGTCTCGGATCGCTGTCGAGTGCTGGTCGAGGTCACCAGCCTGGACGAGGCTCTCGGGGCGATCCGGGCCGGGGCACACGGGCTGATCGCCCGGGGCAGTGAGAGCGGCGGCCGGATCGGTTCCTTGAGCACCTTCGTCCTCCTGCAGCGACTCCTCGCCGAGCCCGGGGTGTCCGTACCGGTGTGGGCCTGTGGCGGCATCGGGCCGCGGACGGCCGCGGCGGCCGTTATCGGGGGCGCGGCCGGGGTCGTGCTGGACACCCAGCTGGCCCTGCTCGCCGAATCGGGGCTCCCGGAGGAACGGGCCGCCGCGCTCCGCTCCATGGACGGTTCGGAGACCACCGTCGTCGACGGGCACCGTGTGCTGCGGCGCCCAGGTCGCGCCCCGCAGGCCGGGCCGCCGCTGCCGGTGGGCCAGGACGGCTTCCTCGCCGCGCGCTTCGCCGAACGCTGGCGGGACGTCGGCCGGGCCGTCCGGGGCGTGACCCACGCCGTCCGGGAAGCCGTACAAGAGGCCGTACGGGATGGCTCCGCCGTCGCGGCGCTGCGCCCCGACTCGCCGCTCGGCACCAGCCTCGGCACCCGGCTGCCGGTCGCGCAGGGCCCGATGACCCGGGTCAGCGACCAGGCCCGATTCGCCTCCGCCGTGGCGGCGGACGGCGCGCTGCCGTTCATCGCGCTCGCCCTGGCCGGCCGGGAGCAGGCGCGCACCATGCTGGAGGAGGCCGCAGCCGCGCTGGCCGGGCGGCCCTGGGGCGTCGGCGTCCTCGGCTTCGCCCCCGAGGAGATCAGAAGCGCGCAGCTCGAGGCGGTACGGGAGATCCGCCCCAGCCACGCCGTCATCGCGGGCGGACGGCCGTCACAGGCCGAGGCGCTGGAGCGGGCCGGGATCGCCACCTTCCTTCATGTGCCCTCGCCCGGTCTGCTGCGCCAGTTCCTCCAGGCCGGGGCCCGGCGGTTCGTCTTCGAGGGCTCCGAGTGCGGCGGCCATGTGGGTCCGCGCCACAGCTTCCCGCTCTGGGAGGCCCAGATCGCGGTCATCGAGGACTTCCTGGACGGCACGGGCGGTACGGGCGGTACGGGCGGTACGGCTGCGGACGGCGTGGACGGCGTGGACGGCACGGGCATCGAGATCTTCTTCGCCGGCGGGGTGCACGACGAGCGGTCCGCCGCGATGGTGGCCGCGCTCGCCGCCCCGCTGACCCGGCGCGGCGTCGCCATCGGGCTGCTGATGGGCACCGCGTATCTGTTCACCGAGGAGGCGGTGGCACACGGCGCCGTACAGCCGCTCTTCCAGCGCCAGGTGGTGGCCGCCGAGCGCACCGCGCTGCTGGAGACCGGCCCTGGCCACGCCACCCGATGCGTGGACAGTCCCTTCACCGAGAGCTATCGCGCCATCAAGGAGCGGCTGCGCGCGGAGGGTGTGCCGGACCGGGAGCTCTGGGAGCGGCTGGAACGGCTCAATGTGGGGCGATTACGGATCGCCAGCAAGGGCGTGGACCGTGGCCCCGACGGCGCGTTGGCGCCGGTCGGGGAGGAACGCCAGCTCAGCGAGGGCATGTTCATGGCCGGTCAGGTCGTGGTGCTGCGCTCGGCCACCACCACGATCGGCGCGCTGCACCACGCGGTCGCCCCGGCCGCCGCGGACTTCCTCGCCGGGCGTGCGGAAGCGCTGCGCGAGCGCTTGGGCGTGGACGTGGCTCCCGCGACGGCCGAGGCGCCCCCGCCACTGGACGTGGCCGTGGTCGGCATGGCCTGCATGTTCCCGGGGGCGCCCGATCTCGCCTCGTTCTGGGGCAATGTGGTGGGCGGCGTGGACGCCGTCACCGAAGTGCCCGCCGAGCGCTGGGACCCCGCCGTCCACTACACGGGCGGCAAGGACGGCGCCACCACCTCCAAATGGGGCGGCTTCCTGTCGCGTATCCCCTTCGACCCGCTGCGCTA
Organism: Streptomyces sp. NPDC005393; assembly: GCF_040606675.1. Lineage (NCBI taxonomy): Bacteria > Bacillati > Actinomycetota > Actinomycetes > Kitasatosporales > Streptomycetaceae > Streptomyces > Streptomyces sp. NPDC005393. The sequence continues at coordinate 52,398 of NZ_JBEXFG010000021.1, forward strand.
CGGCATCCCCCCGGCCTCGCTCGGCAGCATCGAACCCGTGCAACTGCTGGCCCTGGAGGCCGCCCGCCGGGCGCTGGACGACGCCGGGTACGGCGACACCGGCCAGGGCGGGCGGACCTTCGACCGCACCCGTACGTCCGTGGTCTTCGGCGCCGAGGCGGGCAGCGACCTGTCCACCGCGCAGACGCTGCGCGCCGTCCTGCCGTCGTACTTCCGTGAGGTGCCGGAGGGCCTGACCGAGCAGCTGCCCGGACTCACCGAGGACTCCTTCCCCGGCATGCTCGCCAACGTCATCTCCGGGCGGATCGCCAACCGGCTCGACCTCGGCGGCGCCAACTACACCGTGGACGCGGCGTGCGCGTCGTCGCTGGCAGCCGTCGACGTCGCCTGCAAGGAGCTGACCGCCGGCACCAGCGACGTCGTGCTGTGCGGCGGCGCCGATCTGCACAACGGCATCAACGACTACATGCTCTTCTCCTCGGTGCACGCCCTGTCCCCGACCGGCCGCTCCCGGACCTTCGACAGCTCGGCCGACGGCATCGCGCTCGGCGAGGGCGTCGTATGCGTCGTCCTCAAGCGGCTGGCCGACGCCGAGCGGGACGGCGACCGGGTCTACGGCGTCATCAAGGGCGTCGGCTCCTCCAGCGACGGCCGCTCGCTCGGGCTGACCGCCCCGCGCCCCGAGGGCCAGCGGGCCGCTCTGGAGCGCGCGTACGCGAACGCCCGCGTCTCCCCCGCGGACGTCGGCCTGGTGGAGGCGCACGGCACCGGCACGGTCGTCGGCGACCGTACCGAACTCACCGTCCTCGGCGCGGTGTTCGCGGAGGCCGGCGCCGCACCCGGCGCGTGCGCGCTCGGCTCCGTGAAGTCCCAGATCGGGCACACCAAGTGCGCCGCCGGGCTGGCCGGGCTCGTGAAGACCGCGTTGGCGCTGTATACGGGCGTCAAGCCGCCGACGCTGCATCTGAGACGGCCGAACGCCGCCTGGGACGCGGAGGGCAGTCCCTTCGCCTTCCACACCGAGGCGCGGCCGTGGGCCACAGCGCCCGCCGAACGGGTCGCCGGGGTCAGCGCGTTCGGCTTCGGCGGGACCAACTTCCATGTGGTGCTGTCCGCACATGGCCGGGGCGCGCCACCCGCGCACGGTCTGGACGCCTGGCCCGCCGAGCTGTTCCTCTTCCGCGGAGCCGATCGGGCGGCGGCCCTGCGCAGGGTCGAGGAGACGCTGCGGCAGGTCGAGGCCAACGACACCGCCGGGCGGCCGTGGCGGCTGCGGGACCTCGCGCTGGCCGCCTCGCGGCGCGCCGACGCCGGGCACGAGCCGGTGCGGGTCGCGGTGGTGGCCTCGGATCCGGACGACCTGGCCGGGCGGTTGCGGCGGGCGCTTGCGGGCAATGTGTCCGGCCTCGATCCGCGGAAGCCGGACGGGCTGTATGTGACGCCGGATGTCTCCGCGGACGGGCTGGAGCCGGGCAAGGTCGCCTTTCTCTTCCCCGGGCAGGGCAGTCAGCGGCCCGGGATGTTCGCTGAAGCGCTCATCGCGTTCCCCGAGCTGCAGCGGCATCTGCTCCTCGGGCGCGCGTACGCCGACGCGTTGTATCCCCCGACCGCCTTCGACGAGGAGGGGAAGGCGGCGCAGCGGGCCGCGCTCACCGATACGCGGGTGGCGCAGCCCGCACTGGGGATCGCCGGGCTCGCCGCGTACACGCTGCTCACCTCGGCCGGGGTGCGGCCCGATATGGCGGCCGGGCACAGTTACGGCGAGCTGGTCGCGCTGTGCGCGGCCGGTGCCCTGGATCCCCGTGCGCTGCTGGAACTGAGCGCCGAGCGGGCGGCCGCGATCCTGGGCGCCGCCGAGGCCGCCGGGGACGAGCCGGGCACCATGGCCGCCGTGACCGCCGCGCCCGAGGAGATCGGGCGGGTGCTGCGGGGCGCCGGGCCGGCCGAGCGCGTCGTGTCCGCCAACCACAACGCGCCGCGCCAGACCGTGATCTCCGGACCCGGGCGGGACGTCGAGGACGCGGTGCGGCTGCTGCGGGAGGCCGGGCACTCGGCCAAGCGGATCCCGGTGGCCTGTGCCTTCCACAGTCCGCTGGTGGCCGGTGCCGGGGCGCGCTTCGCCGAGGCGCTGGCCGATCGGCCGGTGCGGGCGCCGGAGTTCGACGTCTGGGCGAACCGCACCGCCGCCCCGTACGGCGCGGAGCCGGATGCCATCCGGGCCGAACTCGCCGCCCAGATCGGTGCCCCGGTCCGCTTCGCGGAGCAGATCGAGGCCATGTACGAGGCGGGCGCCCGGGTCTTCGTGGAGGCGGGCCCCGGCACGGTGCTCACCCGGCTGGTCGGGGAGATCCTCGGCGACCGCCCGCACCGCGCCGTCGCGTGCGACGGGCGGCGGGGCGGCTCCGAGGGGCTGCGCGGATTCCTCGACGCCCTCGCCCGGCTGGCCGTCGCCGGGCTGCCGGTGCGTACGGGCGGGCTGTTCCGCGGGCGTGACGCCGTGGCCGCGGATCCCGCCGCGCCGCCGAAGCGGCCCGGCTGGACGGTCGACGGGCAACTGGTCCGCACCGCGGACGGTGAGCTTCTTCCCGGTGCGCTGGCACCGGCCCGACGAGTCGTGGAGGCGACGGTGAGCCAGGCGGACCGGACAGATGGCGGTGGCCACGGAGACAGAGACGCCCTGATCTCCGAGTTCCTGAGAACCAGCCGGGAGATGATCGCCGCCCAGCGCGACGTCCTCCTCACGTACTTCGGCGCCTCGCCGGACGCACGGATCCCGGCACCGGCCGCGCCCGCCTCGGTGGCCGTGCCCGTGGTCGCCGCGCTCCCCGCACCGGCCGAGCCCGCCGAGCTCGCGGCCCCCGCCGTCGGGCCGACGGCGCCCGAGGCAGCGCCGGTCGCCGCGCCTGACGTGCTGCGCGCGGTCTCCGAGATCATCAGCGAACGCACCGGCTATCCGGTCGACATGATCGAACCCGACCTCGACCTCGAAGCCGACCTCAGCATCGACTCCATCAAACGGGCGGAGATCGCGGGTGAGTTGGCGAGGCGGCTCGGCGTCGCGGGGGCCGGTACGGCCGCCCTGGGCGACGAGGAGCTGGAGGAGCTGACCAAGGCCCGTACTACTGCCGCCGTCACCGACTGGCTCACCGCCCGGCTCGCGCCCGCCCCCGGCCCCACCCCCGATGCCGCTGCCGCTGCCGTTGCCGCTATCACTGTCACGCAGACGGAGCCGGAGGCCGTGCTCGGCGTGGCGCCCAAGCGACTTCAGCTGATGCCCGTGCCGCTGGCGGGCGGGGCGGACGAGGGCGCTGTGCCGCCCGATCCGACCGGCCAGCGCTTCGCGCTGCTGGGCGGGGACGGCGACGGGGTGGCCGACGCGGTCGCCGCCCGGCTGGCCGGGCACGGCGCCGAGGCCGTGGTCCTCGCCGCCGGTCATCTGCTCGCCGAGGAGGACGGCCGGGTGGACGGCGTGCTGCTGCTCGACCCGTTGGCCGGGGCCGGCGCGCCCGTGCTGCCGGAGGCGTTCGGAGTGCTCCAGGCGGCGCTGCGGCGCGGTCCGCGCCGGCTGCTGGCCGTCCGCCGCGACGACCCGCTCGACGCGCGGTCGGCCGGGCTGCGCGGGGTGTTCCGTACGGTGGCCAGGGAGTACCCGGACCTGGTCGCCACGGTGGTGGACCTCCCCGCCGAGACGGCCGCGTCCGCCGAAGCCGTCGCCGACGCGCTGCTCGACGAGCTGCTCGCCCCGGACCGTACGCCCGTCGTGCTGCGCACCGCCGACGGGCAGCGGCACCGGCTGGACCTGGTGGAGACCGCGCTCGGCGCGCTCGCCGGCTCGGGCGCCGGGCCCGCGGGCGACGGCGCGGCGGAGGCCGCCGCGATCGGTCTGGACCGCGACTCCGTGGTGGTCCTGGCCGGCGGGGCGCGGGGCATCACCGCGCGGTTCGCCGCCGCCCTCGCGTCCGCCGCCCGCTGCCGGATCGAGTTGCTCGGCCGTACGCCGGAGCCGGCCGGCCCGGAGGACCCGGCCACCGCCGGGGCGCGCGACGAGGCGGCCCTGCGCGCGGCGCTCGCCGCCCAGGGCGGCCGCACCCCCGCCGAGATCCAGCGGGAGGCCGCCCGGATCCTGGCGCGGCGCGAGGTCGCCGCGACCCTGGAGGAGTTGAGCGCCCTGGGCAGCCGGGTGCGCTACCGCTCGGTGGACTTCCGCGACGCGGAAGCGGTGCTCCAGGCTGTGAAACAGATCCACGCCGACCACGGGCGGCTGGACGGCCTCGTCTACGCGGCGGGCGTGATCGAGGACCGGCTGATCGCGGAGAAGTCCGCCGAGTCCTTCCAGCGGGTGTTCCGCACGAAGGTGGACGGCGCGAGCACGCTGCTGGACGCCGTGGCGGAACTGCCCGAAGGCCCGGCGTTCGCGGTGCTGTTCGGCAGCGTCTCCGCCGTCCTCGGCAACCGTGGCCAAGTGGACTACGCGGCGGCCAATGACGCGCTGGAAGCCCTCGGCGCGCGATGGCGCGCCCGCACCGGCCGCCGGGCGCTGACCGTGCACTGGGGCCCGTGGGCGCCGACCGGCGCGCACGGCGGGATGGTCACGCCGGAGCTCGGCCGCGAGTACGCGCGGCGCGGCATCTCGCTCATCGACCCCGAGGAGGGCACGCTGGCGCTGCTGCGCGAGCTGGCCTGGGGCGACGAGTCGGCCGGGGCCGTCGTCTACACCGCCTCGGGCTGGTGAGCATGGCGGACGGACACCCGCCCCAGCGGCCTCCGGTGGCCATCGTCGGGATGTCCGTGCTGCTGCCCGGCTCCCCCGGGCTGGACGCCTACTGGCGCAACCTGGTCGGCGGCGTGGACGCGATCACCGAGGTCCCGGCCGGACGGTGGGACGCCTCCTTCTACGATCCGGACGGCTACGATCCCACGGGCGGCGGCACCACGCCCACGGCGCCCGACCGGGTGTACTGCCGACGGGGCGGCTTCGTCGACGAGTTCGCTGAGGTGGAGGCGGCCCGGTTCGGGATCATGCCCAACTCGGTGTCCGGCACCGAGCCCGATCAGCTGATCGCCCTGGGCGTCGCGGCGGCGGCCCTCGCCGACGCGGGCGGCGAGGACCGGCTGCCCGACCGGCAGCGGGTGGGCGTGGTGCTGGGCCGGGGCGGCTATCTCACCCCCGGTCTTGTCCGGCTCGACCAGCGGGTGCGCACCGCGCACCAGCTCGTACGGACCCTCGGCGAGCTGCTGCCGGACCTTCGGCCCGACCAGCTCGACCGGGTACGGACCGCCTTCGCCGAGCGGCTCGGCCCGGACCGGCCCGAGGCGGCAATCGGCCTGGTGCCCAACCTCGCCGCCTCGCGCGTCGCCAACCGGCTCGACCTGCGCGGGCCCGCGTACACCGTGGACGCCGCCTGCGCGTCGTCGCTCGTCGCCGTCGACCAGGCGGTGGGCGAGCTGGCCTCCGGGCGGTGCGATGTGATGCTGGCGGGCGGTGTGCACCACTGCCACGACATCACCCTGTGGAGCGTCTTCACTCAGCTGCGCGCGCTGTCACCGAGCCAGCGGATCCGGCCCTTTCACCGCGCGGCCGACGGCCTCCTGATCGGCGAGGGCACCGGCGTGGTCGTCCTCAAGCGGCTCGCCGACGCGCAGCGCGACGGGGACAGGGTCTACGCGGTGATCCGCGGCACCGGCGTGGCCTCGGACGGCCGCGCCACGGGCCTGGTCAACCCGGACCCGGGCGGACAGACGCGGGCGGTACGGCAGGCGTGGCGCGCGGCCGGCCTCGACCCGCGCGCGCCGGGCTCGATCGGGCTGCTGGAGGCGCACGGCACGGCCACACCCGCCGGGGACGCGGCCGAACTGGCCACCCTGGCCGACGTGTTCGGGCCCCGGGCAGCGCGTGGGGACACGGCCGTCATCGGCTCGGTGAAGTCGATGATCGGCCACACCATGCCCGCCGCCGGTGTCGCGGGCTTGGTCAAGGCCGCCCTCGCGGTCCACCACGGGCGGCTGCTGCCCACGCTGCACTGCGACGACCCGCATCCGGCGCTGGCGTCCACCCGGTTCCGTACGCTCGACTCGGCCGCGCCCTGGGAAGCGCCCGTGCGGCGCGCGGCGGTGAACGCCTTCGGATTCGGCGGGATCAACGCCCATGTGGTGCTGGAGCAGCCGCCGTCGGCTTCGGTGAAGCGGCGGCCCGCGACCGTCGTCACGGAACCGGAGCAGGTCCTGGCTCTCGCGACGGACACCCCGGAGCGGCTGGCCGAACTGCTGGCGGCGGACGACGCGACCGTACGGTCCACCGTGACGGGGCGGGATGCCCGTACGAGGCTGGGCCTCGTCGAGCCCACCGCCAAACGGCTCGCGCTCACGCGGCGCATGGTCGCCAAGGGCCGTCCGTGGCGCGGCCGCAACGACATCTGGTTCACACCGGCGCCCCTGCTCGCCGCGGACCCCGCGCCCGCCGGGAAGCTGGCCTTCGTCTTCCCTGGTCTCGAAGCCGAATTCGAACCCCATGTGGAAGGCGTCGCCGAGTACTTCGGGCTGGCCCGCCCGGCCGGCGACCGCTCCGGCGGGGCGGCGCGCGTCGGTGACATCGGCCGCCATGGCGTGGGCGTCTTCGGCATCGGGCGACTGCTGGACGCGGCGCTGCGGCGGATGGGGGTCGTGCCGGACGCGGTGGCCGGGCACAGCGTCGGCGAGTGGACCGCGATGGCCGCGGGCGGCCTCTACGCCGGCGAAGCGGTCGACGCCTTCCTCGACTCCTTCGACCCCGACGCGGTGCGCGTGCCCGGCCTGGCCTTCGCCGTCCTCGGCGCCGGCGCGCAGCGGGTGCTGGACGCGCTCACGGAGCGGGCGCGGAGCCGGATCGTGCTCTCGCACGACAACGCGCCGAGCCAGTCGATGGTGTGCGGGCCGCGGGCCGATGTCGAGGAGTTCGTCGGGGCCATGCGCTCCGAGGGGGTGATAGCCCAGGTCCTGCCCTTCCAATCCGGCTTCCACACGCCGATGCTCGCCCCCTGCATCGGCCCCATGCGCTCCGTGGCGGAACGCTTCGAGCTGCTCCTGCCGCCCCGCGTCCCCGTCTGGTCCGGGACGACCGCCGCGCCGTATCCGGCGACCGAGGCCGGGGTGCGCGAACTCTTCCTGCGGCATCTGCTGGAGCCGGTGCGCTTCCGGGAGCTGACACAGGCCCTGTACGAGGCGGGCTTCCGCGCGTTCGTGCAGGTCGGCACCGGTCAGCTGGCATCGCTCATCGGTGACACGCTGCACGGCCGCGACCATCTGGCGGTGGCGGCCAACTCCCCCCACCGCGACGGCATCGCCCAACTGCGCCGGGTCGCCACCGCGCTCTGGACGGAAGGCGCCCAGGTGGACCCGACGCTCCCGCGCATGCGCGCGCGCTCCGCCAGGTCCCTCCCTCCGGTGCGCCTGAACCTGGACGGCGCGCTGATCTCCCTGAGCGAGCCGAACCTGACGGCCCTACGCGCCGACCTGACGTCTGCCGCATCGGCTCTGTCCCCCCACCCACCCCTCCCCGGGGCCGCGGCAGGTGGCGCAACCCCGGCCTCCGGCTCCGGCGACGGCGACGGCGACGGCGACGGCGACGGCGACCGTCCGGTTGTGGGCAATCGTTCCTCCCCCGGCTACCGCCGGGAGGTGCCCCCAGGGCGGAACGGGTGGGCACAACCCGACCCGCACCCGGCGACGGCGAGCACCCACCACGGCGCGACGCCGCACCTGCTCCATACGTTGGCGGCCGGCCACCCCGCCGCGGCCGAACTGAAGGCCCTGCTCCGCGACACAGCCAACACGGCGGCCGAACTGATCGCGGCAAGCCGCACCAGGCAACCCACCGAACGCCGAACCGACCTCCGTGTCTCCACCGAGACGATGCCCTACCTCCGCGACCACTGCTTCTTCCCCCAACGCCCCGGCTGGCCGGACGAGTCGGACCGCCGGCCCGTGGTCCCGGCCACCACGATCGTCCACTACCTCATGGACGCGGCGGAAAAGATGGCGGGCGGCGGCGCCGTGGCCGTCGCCGTGCACGGCGCCCGGTTCGACCAGTGGGTGACCGCGTCCCCGCCCAGCACCGTCACGGTCACCGCGACGCCCTGCCCCGACAACCCCGCCCACCGCACCGTCACCTTCGGCCGCGGCGCCCGCGCCACCGTCGAGCTCGCGCCCCGCTACCCGGAGCGGAACTCCCCCTGGCGTACGGACCCCGGCACCGAGCGCACCCCCGACCACACCGCGGCGGATCTCTACGACGAGCGCTGGATGTTCCACGGCCCGGCGTTCCAGGGCATCACGGAGATCACCGCGATCGGCGAGGCGCACATCCGCGGCACGATCACCACCCCGCCCGCACCCGGCGCGCTGTTGGACAACGTCGGCCAGCTCCTCGGTTACTGGATCATGGCGACCCGCGCCGAGCGGACCGTCGTCTTCCCGGTCGGGATGCGGCTGATGCGCTTCTTCGGCCCGCATCCGCGCCCCGGCACGCGAGTGCGGTGCGTGGTCAGGATCGGTTCGCTGACCGATGCGGCGCTGGAGGCCAACGTACAGCTGCTGATCGGCGGCGAGGTGTGGGCCGAGCTGTCCGGCTGGCGGGACCGCCGGTTCGACAATCACCCGGACACCCGGCCCGTGGAGCGCTTCCCGCAGCGCAATACGCTCTCCCGGCCCCAGCCAGGCGGCTGGTCGCTGCTGCACGAGCGCTGGCCGGATCTGGCGTCGCGCGATCTGATCATGCGTAACCATCTGGGCGGGGCCGAGCGCGCCGGGTACGAGCGGCAGGCCCCGCGCGGCCGAAGGCAGTGGCTGCTGGGCCGGATCGCGGCCAAGGACGCCGTACGGCGGTGGCTGTGGGAGCACGGGGAGGGCCCGGTCTTCCCTGCCGAGATCCGGATACGCGACGACGAGCAGGGCCGCCCGTACGCCGTCGGCGTGCACGGCCGGGCCCTGCCCGAGCTGGGTCTCTCGCTGGCGCACCGGGCCGAGGCCGGGGTCGCCCTGGTGGTGCCGCGCCGCGCGGGCGGGGGCCCTGGCCCCGGCATCGGTATCGCGGAGTTCGCCGATCGCGAGGAGCCCACCCTCGCGATCGCCTTCGGACCATCGGAGCTCGCGCTCCTCGCGGCCGTACGCGCCGCGGACGGCGGGTCGAGCGCCCGGTGGGCCGCCGCCTTCCGGGCCGCGAAGGAGGCGGCCGCGAAGGCGGAGGGCACCGGCATCCGCCTTCGGCCTCGGGACGTCACCGTGGTCGACGCGGAGGTGGCACCGGGCGACAGCGAAGGAGACACGCGAGGCGCCCGGCTCGTCGTCGAGGTGGCCACGGCCCCCGGGCACCGGCCGCGCCGCTACGAGGTGGACACCACGACCCTCGCCAACCCGCCCGGGTTGCCGAGCAGGAACTACGCCGTGGCTTGGACGACCGGCCCGGACCATGGCGAACAGGACGAGGAGAGGGATCAGTGACCAACGTCAAGCAGACCGCCCCGGCGCCCGTGGCCGATGAACCGATCGTGCTCGCCGGCATCGCCGGGATGCTCCGGAGCATGCTCGACGAGTACGGCCTCGACGACATCGAGGTCACGATGGAGACCCGCTTCGCCGAGGATCTGGAGCTGGAGAGCATCGACCTGGTGACTCTGGCGGGCAGTCTGGAGGCCCGGTACGGGCGGCAGGTCAACTTCGCCGCCTTCGTGGCCGATCTGGAGCTTGACGCGATCATCGACCTCAGCGTCGGGCAGCTCGTGAGGTACGTCGTGCGGTGCCTCAGGACAGCCGAGGAGGGCTGACCCATGGCGGTGATCCACACCGGCGGCGGGCCGGACGGCGTCGGACTGCACGTACAGCGGCTGTCCTCACCGGAGGACCGCCCGCCCACCGCCACCGCCGTGCTCGTCCACGGCCTGCTCACCGACTCCCTGGCCAGCTGGTACTTCACCGTGGCACCGGGTCTCGCCGCCGCCGGGCTGGATGTGGTGATGTACGACCAGCGGGGGCACGGCCGCAGCGAGCGCCCGGATTCCGGCTATCGGCTGGACGCGTTCGTCACCGACCTGGAGCGGCTGCTCGACCGCCTGGAGATCACCGGTCCGGTCCATCTGGTGGGCAACTGCTTCGGCGGAACGGTGGCGTTCGGGTACGCCATGCTCCATCCGGAACGAGTGGCCGGCATCTGTGTGATCGAGGCGAAGCCCGCCACCGAGGGCTGGCTGACGGAGATCAGCGGGATATTCCGGCGCGTCGTCGCCGAACTGGTGGCGCACGAGGCGGAGTCGCTGGCCTGGCTCAGCGCCCACCGGGGCGCCCACACCGCGCGGCTGGCCAAGTCGGCGGCCCGGCTGGTCCGTACGACCACCCTCGCCGAGGACATACCGGCGAGCCGGACGGTGAGCCAGGAGCAGGTCCGCCGGGTGCGCTGCCCGGTGCTCGCCGTGTACGGCGCCGACTCCGAACTCGCCGGACATGAGGGGTGGCTGGAGTCGGCGCTGCCCGGCACCCGGACGGTCGTGCTGCCGGGGCAGGGGCACTCCGTCCTGGCCGAGGCCCCCTCGCACATATCCGAACTGCTGGTGTCCTGGATCCGCGAGCCGGGGACCGGCGCCCCGGCAGCGGTCCCTCTGCTGGAGGCCGACGCCTCATGAGCGAGCCCACTGGCGCAACACCACCCCCTTCCCCGAACCGCTTTCTCTTCGTCGTGCCGCCGCTCGTCGGGCATATCAACCCCACCGTCGGCGTGGGAGCCGAACTGACCGCCCGTGGCCACCAGGTGGCCTGGGCCGGGCTGCCGGAGGTCGTCGGGCGGCTGACCGGGGACGGGGCGAGGATCTACCGCTGCCCCGGGCCGCTGCTCGGCGAGGGCGGGGCGGAGCGCCCGCCGGACGTACGCGGACCGGGGGCGCTGAAGTTCCTGTGGGAGCGGTTCCTGGTGCCGCTCGCCGAGGCCATGGCCCCGGGTGTCCGTACGGCGATCGAGGAGTTCCGCCCGGATGTGGTGGTCGCCGACCAGCAGACCGTGGCGGGCGGACTGGTGGCCGAGCGGCTGGGCGTACGGTGGGCCACGTCCGCCACCACCTCGGCGGAGTTCACCGGCGCGCTGGACGGCATGCCCAAGATCGACGCCTGGCTGGACCGGCTCCTGGGCGAGGTGCGGGGCCGGATCGGCGATCCGGCCGGCACGGCCGACCCCCGGTTCTCGCCCGATCTGGTGCTGGCCTTCACCACCGAGGAGCTGGCCGGGCGGCCCGTCCGGGCGGGCGACCGCATCCGGTACGTGGGCCCGTCGATCGCCGAGCGCCCGGCCGCGGCGGACTTCCCATGGGAGTGGCTGGACCCCGCGCGCCCCACGGTCCTGGTCACGCTCGGCACCGCGAACGTGGGCGCCGGGGCGCGGTTCCTCGCCGAGTGCCGGGAGGCCGGACGGGCCCGCGCCGACCGCTTCCAGACGGTCGTCGTCGATCCGGCGGGCTCGCTCGGCCCGGCCGCCCCGGACGGCAAGGACGTCCTCGCGCTCCCCTACGTCCCGCAACTCCCACTGCTGGAGCGGGTGGGCGCGGTCGTGTGCCACGCGGGGCACAACACCGTGTGCGAAGCCCTGTGGCACGGCGTCCCGCTCGTCGTGGCCCCGATCCGGGACGACCAGCCCGTCGTGGCCGCACAGGTGGTGGGCGCGGGCGCGGGCATCCGGGTCAGGTTCGGCAGGGTACGGGCGCCGGCGCTCGGCGAAGCGCTCGACGCCGTCCTGTACGAACCGGGCTACCGCGCGGCGGCCGAGCGCGTCGGCGCGTCCTTCCACGCGGCGGGCGGCCCCGCCGCGGCAGCCACCCATCTGGAACGGCTGGCCGGCGAGGCCACCGCCCGGACCACTCCCACCTCCGAGGGGGAACGATGAGCCACGGCACCGACGTACCCAAGACGCCTGGGACGACACCCGGGTTGTCCGTCGGGCCCGGGGCGCCCGCGAAGCCGTCCCGCGCCGAGACCGTCGCCGGGCTGCGCCCCCGCTACCAGGCCGACCTGGCGCACGGCACCGGGCGGTTCTTCGAGCCGCGCCGTACGGACTGCCCGTGGTGCGGCTCGGCGCGGCTGAAGCGGCGGCTGCGCACCAAGGACCGGTACCAGAACAAGCCGGGCCGCTGCCTGCTCGATGTGTGCCGGGACTGCCGCCATGTCTTCCAGAACCCCGCGCTGAACGGTGACGGGCTGGAGTTCTACTACCGGGACTTCTACGACGGGCTGGGCGAGAAGGACCTCGGCAATGTCTTCTCCGGCCGGGAGAAGATGTACCGGAGGCGCGCCGAGTCCCTGAAGCCCCAGGCCGACGCCCCGAAGACCTGGCTCGATGTCGGGACCGGCCACGGCCACTTCCCCGAAGTGGCCCGCACCGTCTTCCCCGGCACCCGCTTCGACGGGCTGGACTTCACCGATGGCGTCGACCTGGCCGAGCGGGCGGGACGGATCGATCACGGTATCCGGGGCAGCTTCCGGGAGCGGCTGGCCGAGAGCTACGACGTGGTGAGCATGTTCCACTACCTGGAACACAGCACGGACCCCCGCGCAGAACTGCGCGCCGCCCGTCGGTCCGTCCGCCCCGGCGGCCATGTGCTGATCGAGGTCCCCGACCCGGAGTGCTGGTTCGCCCGCCTCTTCGGCCGCTTCTGGCTGCCCTGGCTCCAGCCCCAGCATCTGCACTTCCTCCCCGTGGCCAACCTGCGGAAGGAGCTGACCTCGCTCGGCTTCACCGTGGTCGTCGAGCAGCACCGTGAGCCGTCCGACACGGTCGATCTGCTCGGCGCGGTATGGCTGACGGTGAACGCCGTCGCACCGCCCGAGGACTCCCCCTCGCTGGCCGAGCCGCCCGGTCGGGCGCGCCGGCTGCTGCGCTGCGCGCTCCTGCTGGCGGCCGTTCCCGCCCTCGTCGCCGCGACCGCGCTGGACCGGCTGCTGCTCAAGCCGCTTGCGGGGCTCGGAAAGGTGTCCAACGCCTATCGGGTGGTGGCCCGGCGCGACTGAACCGGGCCGGCACACCGCGGCGCGATCCGCGGTGTGCCGACCGTGGCACCCGCCATCAGGCGATGAGGCGGGCGCGGGGTGACGATGGAGGTGTCGGGGTTCGGCCATCCTGTTCTCTCGAGGAGGTGGACGACCATGAGTTTCTCCTCCGACAAGCCTCATGGTGCCGATCAGCATGGTGCCGATCAGCATGGTGCCGATCAGCGGGACGAGCGCCCCCATGGCGCCGACAGCCCGTACGCAGGTCTCCTGAACACCCTGTCCAATGCCACCTGGCAGGTGGTGCTGACGGCGGGCGTGATCGGGATAGCGGTGGGCATCCTCGTGCTGGCGTGGCCGGGGGCCACCCTGGTGGTGGTCGGCGCCCTGTTCGGCGCCTATCTGCTGGTCAACGGGATCTTTCAGCTGGCCGGGGCCTTCGGCGTGCATGTACCGGGGCATATGCGCGTGCTGAGCTTCGTCAGCGGCGGGCTGAGCGTGGTGCTCGGTCTGCTCTGCTTCCGGGGGCCGGCCCAGTCGATCCTGCTGCTCGCCCTGTGGATCGGATTCGGCTGGCTGCTGCGGGGCGTCATGCTCACCGCCACGGCGATCACCGCCGAGGGGCGTCCGGCCCGCGGCTGGCAGCTGGCCCTCGGCATTGTCACCGCCCTGGCCGGTATTCTGCTGATCGTCCTGCCGTTCGGCTCCATCACCGTGCTCACCATAGTGGCCGGAATCTGGCTGGTCGCCCTGGGTGTCATCGAGGTCATCCACGCCATCCAGCTGCGGGGCGAGCTCGGCCATGGCACCCCCCGCAAGGCACATCGCGGCCTGCACTTCCGTTCACAGCCCCATCCTCAGCCGTAGGCAGGCGGCCCTCGCGGCTGCGAGGCCGCAGCGTGGGGCGTAGCGTTGATCTACGGCGGAGCGGCGCAGGGGGGCCGAGCCGGCAGGGAGAGCACGAATGATCTTGGCAGAGCAGATCGACCGGATCATCCGGTTCGACGGACGTGGACTTCCGGTGGTGTCCGCCTATGTCGGGCTCCGTCCGGAACCCGCCGATCTCGTCGCCCGCCGCGCGCATGTGAGGGACGTGCTGAATGAGCACGTCAGGCCGCTGACGGAGGACAAGTCGCTGGCCCACGACGTCCGGATGTCCCTGCGCGACGACATCGAGCGCATCGCGGTGGAGGTGTCGCAGGAACAGTACAAACCGGGAACGGTCGCCGCCTTCTCGTGCAGCGGACACGACTTCTTCGAGGTGGTCCAGCTGCCGAGGTCCATACGGGACCGGGGCCTGGTGGATTCGACGCCGTGGGTCCGGCCGATGCTGGCCGTCCTGGACGAGTACCACCGCATCTGTGTCGTGCTGATCGACAAGGCCTGGGCCCGCGTATGGGAGCTCTACCTGGACGATATCCGCGAGCTGGAGAAGGCCCACGACCGGACGTTGCGGAAGAAGGACTACGCGCGCGGTCTCGCCGAGGACCGGGTCCGCAACAAGGCGGACGAAATCACCAAGCGGCACTTCCGCCGGGCGGCGGGGATGCTGGACGAGGTGTTCCGGACGCACGACTTCGATCTGCTCGTCATCGGCGGCCACTCGTACGAGGTGAAGCACTTCGTGGAGTTCCTGCCCCGCGACCTGCGTGAGCGGATGGCCGGCACCTTCGATGTCGACCCCAGCACCGCCTCCCAGGGAGACATCCGGGCCGGCGCCGGACCCGTCGTCGAGCGCTACGAGCTCGAAGAGCAACAGCGCATGGTCGGCGATGTCCTGGAGGCGGCGGCAGCCCGGAAGCCCGCCGCCGTCGGCCTGCGGTCCTGTCTGTGGGCGGGATCGGTGGCCGCCATCCAGCAGCTGCTGGTCCAGGAGGGCGAGACCGCTCCCGGTGTGGTGTGCGACCAGAGCGGCTGGCTGGCCACCTCGGGGGACACCTGCCCGCTGTGCGGAGAACCGACGCGGCAGACTCCCGATGTGATCGACGAGCTCGTGGAGGCGGTGATCGACGAGGGCGGCGGGATCAAGCATGTGCGGGCGGACACGGAGCTGCGCAAGCATCTCACCGCCGCGTCGCTGCGCTTCCCGCTGCCTCCCGAGCCGTAGGCGTGGGCGTCAACCCAAAATCCGCCCCTGGGGCACTTGACTTCGGACAAGTCCGGGCAAACCCTGTAAGTAGGAGCCGGACCCTCGCAGGCGCGGGGGCGACGTCAGTGGAGACGTCCCACTGATGCATCCGCGCATGCGATTCCGGCCAGGCTCCCGGCGGCTCCCATTGAGGTCGGAGCCTTCAGTGACGACTGGACTTCTGACGTCGATGGTGAAATTCCGGGGGCCGTTTCATGTCCAAGCCCGTGCCGGCCGGGGCCACCGGCGGCACAGCCATGGTCGCGGCGCGCCGCACCGACGGCAGGCGCTGACGGCGCGGCGGGCCCCACGACGGCGGGGACCGCCCCGTGTCGGAATAACGGTGCGCGGCGGCCCCGGTACGGGCCACTATGCGAGGAGGCACACCAGGGGCGGGGAAGGGCCGGAATGCTCAACTCTGAAAGGCCCGGGCGGAGTTCGGATATAGCGGCACTGCGGGCCGGCGAATTCGGGTACCTCGACGCGGGCGGACATGTCTACCTCGACCACACGGGTGCGGGGCTGCCCCCGCGCTCGCTGCGGCGTGGTCATGTGCGGCGCATCGAGACCGGCTGCTTCGGCAATCCGCACTCGGAGAATCCGGCCTCACGAGCCTCCGGCGAGCTCGTGCGGGGTCATCACCCAGCTGATCGCCCGGCCCGCCCACGCCATCCGCGGTACGGGGACGAAGGCGCCGGAGAACAACACCTGGGGGAAGCACAGCAACGGCAGCATCAGCGTGGCCTGCCCCGGTTCCCGCACCGCGGCCGAGGCGAGCAGTCCGAGCGCCAGAGCCGCCGCGGAGGCCAGCACGCTGGTGACGAACAGCGAGCCGTACGTCGGCCAGTCGGCGGTCGGCAGCCGGTCGAGCGCCCGCAACACGGCGAGCAGCACCGCGTCGGCGACGGCCAGGACCGGCAGCATCACAGTGAGCTTCGACGCCACGTAGGGGCCCAGGCGCATCCCGGCGAGCCGTTCCCTGCGCAGCACCGGCAGTTCGGTGCAGATCTGCAACAGGCCGTCGCTGAGCCCGAAGAAGAACGCCCCGAAGGCGATCCAGAACAGGATCATCGCGGAGCTTCCCGGATCGGGCGAGCGCGGGTCGAAGGCTCCGGCGCGGAAGAGCACCGCGAACATCGCCACGATCATCACGGGCGAGCCCACCAGCACCGCGACCGAGAGCCGGTTGCGCAGCAGCGTCTCCGCCCCGCGCCGGGTGAGCAGGGCCCACTGGCGCAGGGTGCCGGCGCCCAGCCGGACCAGGGGCGCGGCGGCGCGGGTTTCGGTTTCCGGTCGGGTGAGTTCGCCGAGCGGCTCGGCGGCCACCCGGGCCCCCGCCGCGACAGCGCCGTACACCTCCTCGACGGAGGGCACCGCGAAGGCCGCGCACAACCCCGCGGCCGGCCCGGTGTAGGCGGGAGTGCCGTGCGGGGAGAGAAAGACCACCTGGTCGCAGACGGCCAGATCGGCCGGGGTGTGGGTGGTGACGAGCACGGTCGTGCCCTGGCCGGCGAGGGTCCGCAGGGTCCTCATGAGGTCGGCGCCGGTCACCGGGTCGAGCCCTGAGGTCGGCTCGTCGAGGAAGAGGACGCGCGGCCGGGTGAGCAGCTCGACGGCGATGCTCGCGCGCTTGCGCTCCCCGCCGCTGAGCGAGCCCACCGGTACACCGGTCCGGCGGGAGAGCCCCAGAGTCCCCAGGGCAGCGGTCACGGCCTCGTCCACCACGGCGGGCGGGGTGCCCGGCGCCATCCGTAAGCCGGCCGCGTACCGCAGCGTCCGGCCGAGCGGCAGCTCGCGGTGGATGATGTCCTCCTGCGGTACCAGCCCGAACTCCGGCCCCGCGGGCCCCGGCCGGCTCCCGTCGTGCAGCACCACGCCCTGCGCGGGCGTCCGCAGTCCGGCCAGGGTCTCGAGCAGCACGGTCTTGCCCGCCCCGCTGCTGCCCGCGATCGCCGTCAGCTGTCCCGGCAGGAGATCGAGGGACACGTCCCGCAGGATGTCCCCCGCCTTCTTGACCCGCTGTGTCACGTGTCGCGCCTGAATGCGGAGCCCTTGTATCGGCATGGGCCGCAGCATGCCAGATGGCGCGGCGGGTGTCCGGGCCGCGGACCATGCGGTGGCTGCAGCGGCCCGTCCGGCGGCGTCGCCGCGCGGCTCCACCGCGCGAGTGGAAAAGGAGGCCGGGAGGACGCCCTGTGTCGCGACGCGTGGCGGGCGACGTTAGAACGGGACCATGAACGAAAAGGCCTACCGCCCGGGTGAGCAGGTTCCGGAGAGCGGCATCTACCGATGTGACTGCGGCCAGATCCACGAGTGGAGCACCGACGTCAAGGGGAAGAAGTTCCCGCCGCTGCCTCCCGGCTGCCACGGCGCGACCTGGGTCCTGCAGACCCCCGCCCACCGCCACTGAGGCCGACTGTTCAGTATGAGGGGCGGTAGTTGAGTCGCCGCGAAGGGGCAGGGGGGGAGGCACCTCGGCATGGGCGGCGCCTTGTACCTGGAGCCCCGGCTGGGGTCGCTGGAGTCGGACCGCCTCCTGCACACCCTCGCCGACGCGCTCGGTTCACCGCTGGGCGTGGTGCTGCCCGACCAGATCACCGAGAACGTGGAGCGGTTCCGCTCGGTGTACCGCGGCCACCGCCTCGCGGGCCAGATATTCACCGAGGTCCGGGGCCCGCACGGCCGAGACGTGGCGCAGGCAGTGGCCGGGAGGCAGAATGTCCGAGGGGGAGGAAGAAGGTTCCTCATGGCCACCAGCGCACACGCCCCCCACTCGGACCACGCCCACCAGCATGGAAGCGGCTGCGGCCATGTGGCCGTACCGCACGAAGACCACATCGACTACGTGCACGACGGTCACATCCACCGGGCGCATGACGACCACGCCGATGAGTGCGAGTCCACCGGTCACACCGTCCACGACGGACATGACCACCGGCACCATCCCGACTGCGGGCACGTCGCCGTACCGCACGGCGACCATGTGGACTACGTCCACGACGGACACCGCCACGCCCAGCACGGCGACCACTGGGACGACCACTGACCACTGGCACCCCGCACCGGTACCCCGGACACGGCGAAGCCCCGGGCCGACGGCCTGGGGCTGACGCATGCGGCAAGGACATCAGCGACGCGCGCGGCTGACCACCATGTCGTTGTAGGGGTCCTTGGGAGTGGGGACGCGCTTGACTGTCGCGGCGTCCAGGGCCGGACTCGCGTCGTCCGTACCGAGCTTTCCGGTGGGGTGCCAGGTGCCGGTGACGGACACCCAGGCGTCGGCGGGCGGGGCCGCGGCCCCGTGCACGCGCACCTTCCGCACCTGCGCGTCGGCGGCGCAGCAGCTGATGGCGAGGCGGCTGACGTACCAGGTGCCGTGATGGCCGGGGGTGACGAATCCGGTGAGACGGACGGTGCGCCCCGTCAAGGTGCGGCCGGTGTCCCAGACCGCCCGGGAGCTGAAGTCGTTCAGCGACATCTCGACGGTCCCCTTGGCCGGGAGGGCCGGGAAGAGGCTGCCTCCGGTGGTGGGGGGCTTCGTGTCGTCGCGGGAGGCGGTGTACGAGCCGAGGGCGGGCGGCGCCAGGAACAGGACGGTCAGGGCCGGTACGTACAGCAGCCAGGCGACCCGGGGGCCCTGGGAGTGATCGTGACCATGGCCGTGCTCGTGGTCGAGGTCGTGGCCGTGCTCGGGGTCGTGGCCGGGAGCCGTGCGCGGTCGGTCGAAGGGGAAGCCGTCGCGGGCGGCGCTGACCGCGCCGAGCACGATCAGCAGCACACCGGAGGCGATGAGCGCGGGCCGCAGGCCGGGCCGGACGTAGCGCAGATACAAGTCGGTCAGCAGGGCGATGTGCAGCAGGCCGACGCCGAGGAACAGGAGCAGCAGCACCTGGAGGTTGCGCTTCACAGCAGCCACCACCCCACCAGCGCGCTGCACAGCATCGCCATGAGCCAGGTGGCCGCCGAGAAGCGCAGTGCGAAGGCGCGCCCGAAGGTGCCCGACTGCAGGGCGATGAGCTTCAGGTCGACCATGGGACCGACGACCATGAAGGCGAGCCGGGCGGACGGGGAGAACCCGGTGAGGGAGGCGGCGACGAACGCGTCGGCCTCGGAGCAGACCGCGAGGATCACCGCGAGCAGTCCCAGCGTGGGCAGCGACAGCCACAGGGAGTCGGAGAAGAGCCGCAGAACGGAGTGCGGCACCGCGACGTTGAAGGTGGCCGCGGCCGCCGAGCCGAGCACGAGAAAGCCTCCGGCGTGCAGGAAGTCGTGCTGGAGCGAGAGCCGGAACTCCTCCGCGCGGCCCGCCCCGGGGGCGTGCCCAGTGGGCCCCTTCGGCAGGCGCAGCCACTCCTCACGGCCCACCCGGAGCCACAGCCAGCCCATGGCGACGGAGGTGAGCAGCGAGGCGACGAGACGGGCCGCGACCATCCACGGGTTGCCGGGGAAGGCCACATACGTCGCGACCAGCACGATCGGGTTGATGGCGGGGGCCGACAGCAGGAAGGCCAGCGCCGCCGCCGGGGTCACCCCGCGCCGCATCAGGCTGCCCGCCACCGGAACCGACGCGCATTCACAGCCCGGCAGCACCGCCCCGGCGACACCCGCCACCGGCACGGCGAGTGCCGGATTGCGCGGGAGCACCCGGGTGAAGACCCAGGCCGGTACGAAGGCGCTGATCGCGGCCGACACCAGGGTGCCGAGCAGCAGAAACGGCACACCCTGGATGACGATCGCGGTGAACACCGTCCGCCAGGCCGCCACCGCCCGGTTGTCGAGCGCGGCGGTGATCTCGGGCCTCAGCACGAGGGCGACGACGCCGAGCAGCGCCACAGGGAGTCCCGCGATCAGCGCGTGGGAGGTGACGCGTAGGGCCGCGCGCAGCCCGTCGGGACCCTCGGCCCCCTCGGCCCCCTCGGCCCCGTCGGGGCGCGGGGGCGACGCCCGGTTCCCGTCGCTGCGCTCGCGCAGCGACGGCGCTATGTCGACATCACTGTCCATCGTGTCTCCCCCACAGGGCTTTTCGCCACGGCGACATCCGGAGCTCACCTTAGCGGCGGCCGATGGGCGGCAAACGCGCCCCGACCCTGCCCCGCAAGGGAACCGGCCGGACGGTCAGGAGGTCAGCAGCAGGACGTTCAGGAACACCAGGACGGCCACGGCGGCCACGGCGTAGGCCACGACACGGCGTTTGAGGTGCTCATAGCGGTGCTGGTACTCCTCGCGAAGCTGGAGTGCGCGCGCGGCGATACGAGAGACGATCATCCGCGAGAGGTCGAGCTGCCGACGGGCCAAGAGGTCCACCAGCTCTTCCCGCTGGGCGGCTGTCGGCCAGTCGAGCGCGTCCACGAAGGCTTGGGCCTCCGTGCGCGTACGCTCGATCTCCGCCTGCCACAGCAGGTACCCCTCCATGGTGGCGATGCCCGCCTCGACGCTGCGGCCGTCCGGCGTGCGGCCGTCCGGCGTGCGGTTGTCGGTCATGGCGCGGTCCTCTCAGTGCCCCTCGTCCCCCGAGGGGCGTTCAGACCGTCGCTCGGGTTCGACCACGTCACGCCGGCCGCGGTGCGTGGCCAGTTCCAGGGCTGTGACGTCCGGGTGATGCAGGTCGAAGGCCGGCGATTCGGAGCGAATACGGGGCAGCGTGAGGAAGTTGTGCCGCGGGGGCGGGCATGCGGTGGCCCACTCGAGCGAGCGCCCGAAACCCCACGGGTCCTCGACCTGTACCTTCGGCGCGTACTTGGCCGTCTTCCAGACGTTGTAGAAGAACGGCAGCGATGAGAGGCCCAGCAGGAACGCACCAATGCTGGAGATCGTATTGAGCGCGGTGAATCCATCGGCCGCCAAATAGTCCGCGTAGCGGCGCGGCATGCCTTCGGCGCCGAGCCAGTGCTGGATGAGGAAGGTGGTGTGGAAGCCGATGAACAGGGTCCAGAAGTGGATTTTGCCGAGGCGTTCGTCGAGCATTCTGCCGGTGAACTTGGGCCACCAGAAGTAGAAGCCGGCGAACATCGCGAAGACCACGGTGCCGAACACGGTGTAGTGGAAGTGCGCGACGACGAAGTACGAGTCGGAGACTTCGAAGTCCAGCGGCGGTGAGGCCAGCAGGACGCCGGTGAGTCCGCCGAAGAGGAAGGTGACCAGGAATCCGATGGTCCACAGCATGGGGGTCTCGAAGGAGAGCGACCCGTTCCACATGGTGCCGACCCAGTTGAAGAACTTCACTCCCGTCGGGACCGCGATCAGGAATGTCATAAAGGAGAAGAAGGGCAGCAGTACCCCTCCGGTCACAAACATGTGGTGGGCCCAGACCGTGGCGGAAAGCCCCGCGATGGCGATCGTCGCGGCGATGAGCCCGATGTAGCCGAAGAGCGGCTTGCGGCTGAACACGGGGAGGATCTCGGTGGCGATGCCGAAGAACGGCAGCGCGATGATGTACACCTCGGGGTGGCCGAAGAACCAGAAGAGGTGTTGCCACAGCAATGCCCCGCCGTTTGTGGGGTCGAAGACGTGCGCACCGAATTTCCGGTCCGCCTCCAGCGCCAGCAGCGCGGCGGCCAGGATGGGGAAGGCGAGCAGCACGAGAACACCGGTCAGCAGGATGTTCCAGGTGAAGATCGGCATCCGGAACATCGTCATACCTGGCGCCCGCATGCAGATGATCGTCGTAATGAAGTTGACCGAACCCAGGATCGTCCCGAAGCCGGAGAAGGCCAGGCCCATGATCCACAGGTCGCCGCCGACCCCGGGCGTACGGACGCTTTCCGACAGCGGGGTGTAAGCGGTCCAGCCGAAGTCCGGAGCGCCCTGCGGGGTGAGGAAGGCGCTCATCGCGATCAGCGAACCGAACAGGTAAAGCCAGTAGGCGAACATGTTCAGGCGCGGGAAGGCCACATCAGGCGCGCCGATCTGCAAAGGCATGATCCAGTTCGCGAATCCGGCGAACAACGGGGTGGCGAACATCAGCAGCATGATCGTGCCATGCATGGTGAACGCCTGGTTGTACTGCTCAGTTGAGATCATCTGCAGACCCGGGCGGGCGAGTTCTGCCCGGATGACCAACGCCAGGAGGCCGCCGACCAGGAAGAACCCGAACGAGGTAGACAGGTAGAGGGTGCCGATCTTCTTGTGGTCGGTGGTTGTCAGCCACTCCACCACCGCCCGCCCGGCATTCTGCCGCCGCGCGGTCGGCCCCCGCGCTTCCGTCTCCTGAACAACAGTCACTGCCCGAGCTCCTCACCCCTGATCGGTCTTCTCGCCGGGCTGACGGTACAGATGCCTCACAGGGCGCCAAAGAGGCTCGCCGCCGTTCACGATCAGTCACATCAATCAACGTCAAGGGCTGGAGATTCTTCCGGTCTCGCCTACCACTCGGTCAGAGAGCCATCGATGGTGCGCCACACGGGGTTGCGCCAGCGCTGCCCCACTGCGGCGGCCTCGCGCACGGCCGCCTCGTCGATCTCGATCCCGAGTCCCGGGCCGGTCAGTCTGTTGACGTGGCTGTCGGCGAAGTCGAAGACGCTCGTGTCGACCAGATAGTCGAGGAGGTCGGAGCCGGTGTTGTAGTGGATGCCCAGGCTGGTCTCCTGGATCAGCGCATTGGGGGTCGCGAAATCGATCTGGAGGCTGGCCGCGAACGCGATCGGGCCGAGCGGGCAGTGCGGGGCGAGCGCCACGCCGTACGCCTCCGCCATCGCCGCGATCCTGCGGACTTCGGAGATGCCGCCCGCATGGGACAGGTCCGGCTGCGCGACGGCGATTCCGGAGCCCAGCAGATCGCGGAAGTCCCAGCGCGAGTACAGCCGCTCTCCGGTGGCGATCGGCACGGTGGTGGACGAGCAGATCCGTCCGAAGTCCGCGGTCAGCTCGGGCACGATCGGCTCTTCGACAAAGAACGGATGCAGCGGCTCCAGCAGGCGCAACGCCTCGCGGGCGACCGCGGGCGAGACACGGCCGTGGAAGTCGATGGCGATGTCCGCCGTGTCACCGATCGCCTCGCGTACGGCGGCGACACGCCCCACCAGCAGGCCGAGTTCGGCCTTGGACTCCAGCGCTCGGGTCTTCCCGGTGCCGTTCATCTTGACCGCGTCGAAGCCCTGCCGCATACGCTCCAGCGCGTGGTCGGCGACCCGGTCGGGCTCGTCGCCGGCGATCCATGAGTAGGTGCGCACCCGGTCGCGGACCGCGCCGCCGAGCAGTTCATGAACGGGGACGCCGAGGGCCTTGCCCTTGATGTCCCACAGGGCCTGGTCGATGCCGGACACCGCGCTGGACAGGATCGGTCCGCCGCGGTAGAAGCCGCCCTTGGTCATGACCTGCCAGTGGTCCTCGATACGGAACGGGTCCTGGCCTATGAGGTAGTCGGAGAGCTCCTCGACGGCTGCGGCGACCGTCGCCGTACGCCCCTCGACGACAGGCTCGCCCCATCCGGTGATGCCCTCGTCGGTGCGTACGGCCAGGAACAGCCAGCGGGGTGCGACGGAGAAGGTCTCCAGTGCGACGATCTTCATTGATCCGCCCTTCCTGTGATGGCCTCGATGAGCCCGGGCACTGCCCGGCGCCGCCATCATGGTCAACGGACCGGCCGTCGCCTCGGCATCGACCAACCCTAGGCGACGCCCGGGGCGACCGGTTGCTATACCGTCCTTGGTGAGCCGCGTTCCCGAAACCGGAGGCCACCGCCTTGCCCCGACGTCCACCGGCGATGTTCGCCATGAGCGCCGAGGTCCTGCCCAGCGTCTATCCGCCTGACGTGCTGGACCGGATCCGGGCCCACGTGGACATCGACACCACGCTGACGGCCGAGGACTTCCACGACCCCCGGGTGCGAAGTGCCCTGGCCGAGGCCGAGATCCTGCTCACCGGATGGGGCTGTCCGTACATCGATGCCCCGGTGCTCGATGCGGCCCCCAGGCTGCGAGCCGTGCTCCACTCCGCGGGATCGGTGAAGGGGATCCTGGCGCCCGGCTGGTGGGAGCGCGGTCTGGTCGTCTCGTCAGCCGCCGCCGCCAACGCCCTGCCCGTCGCCGAGTACACCCTGGGCATGATCATGCTGGCCGGGAAGGACGTGTTCGCCGCCCGTGAGCGCTACCGCGCCCAGCGCACCTTCACCGCCGAAATCCAGGCCGGCATCGGCAACTTCGGGCGGCGCGTCGGAATCATCGGAGCCTCCTGCATCGGCCGCCGCCTCATCGAGCTTCTGCGGCCCTTCGACTTCCAGGTGATGCTGACCGATCCCCATGTCGGCGAGGACGGGGCGGCCGCCCTCGGGGTGCGGCCGGTCCCCCTCGACGAGCTGATGAGGACCAGCGACATCGTCACCGTCCACGCACCCGCCATCCCCGAGACCCACCACATGATCGGCGGTCGCGAGCTGGCGCTCATGCCCGACGGGGCCGTGCTCATCAACACCGCGCGCGGGAGTCTCGTGGAGACCGACGCCCTGGTCGAGGAGGTGGGCACGGGCCGGATCAGCGCGGTGCTCGATGTGACAGACCCCGAGCCGCTGCCCGCCCACTCCCCGCTCTTCGGGCTCCCGAACGTCTTCCTCACCCCGCATCTGGCCGGGTCGCAGGGCAACGAGGTGCGCCGGCTTGGGCTGTACGCGGCCGACGAACTGGAGCGGCTGTTGACCGGCCGTCCGCTCGTCCACCAGGTCGATCCCACCGCACTCGAGCGTGCCGCATAACACGTGGCGCGCGAGCCACGGACACGTCGCGCACCTGATCGGCTAACCCTGATCCAGCCGTCCGCGCCCCCACGCGGCCGGAGCTCCTTGTCGTGATTCCCCACTCGGAATGGCGGGCCCTCGTGAGCGTTCCAGGCGAACTCTGCTGACCACCGCGGCCGGTACGGCGGTGGCGGCAGCCTCGGCCACTCCCCCGGCCCAGGCCGCGGAGGATGTTCCCGGCCATGCCTCCGCGCTACGGACATTCCGCGCGACGGCGGACTACGCGGTGGCGAAGCTGCACGCGGTCGCACCGGGGGCGCGGGGTTTCCCGGTCGGTACGAACGGCCGTTTCATCCGGGCCTGGGGCCGGGTTGCAGAAGGACCGGCGTCCTTGCCGAGCATCCGGACGCAGCGGCCGGTGGCGGGCGAGGGAAGCTTGACCGAGTCGTGGCGTCCCACGGCCTCGGCCGTGGACTTCACGTCGGCGCGGCGTGCGGCGACATCGGCCGCGGAGGGGCGGTAGTCGGTCGTCCAGCTCTTGTTGTCGTCGGAGACCTGGAGCTCGTAGTCGACCGCGTACGCGGCCTCCCAGCAGAGGTCGACGGTGTCGATCGTGGAGCGGGCGCCGAGGTCGACGGAGACCCAGCGGTCCGCGTTCCAGTCGCTGGACCAGCGTGTCTGGTCGGCCTTGAGGTCAGCCGGCCAGCCACCGTCGGTGACGAACGCCGGTGAGTTGCCGGCGTGCTGATACGTGTTGCTGTAGGCCGGGTGGTGCAGCGCGAGGTTGGCGCGGGCCGTGGTGGCGGGGGCCGGTGTGCCGCCGTACACCTTGAAGGCGTACAGCGAATAGCCGTGCGGCGTGGCGCGTTCGACACCGCGCATGCGGACATAGCGGCCCGTCACCTCCTGGGGGTAGGTGTGGGCGGTGACGGTGCCGCCGGTTCCGGCGTCCTCCCGTAGAAGGGCTGCCAGTCGGCGCCGTTCCTGAACACCTCTAAGACGCACCTCTTGCCGTACGCGGCCTCCCAGTCGAGGGTGACCCGGTCGATGCGGAGGCCGGCGCCGAGGTCGATACGAATCCAGGCGTTGTCGGCGGCATCGCTCGACCAGCGGAGGGGGGAGGCAACCAACTCATTACGCACACCGCCATTTCGACACGTTGTGAACGCGGATCGCAGACAACGAGGCTGCCCGACGGTGCCTCGAATCAAACGCAACCGGCACCTATAGCCGCAATCTGACGGCGCATTCGCTCAGATCCAGACGAAGTTCTGGATAGAACTATTGACGCCTGGTTCACACGGCTGAAGCATGCATCGGCAAGAGAGCGCTCCCCCACCTTCCTCTCGTTCATGTTCTGAACAAGGAGAGTTGCGCATGCCCACACCCCCCACCCCCGACGGCTCGGCCACTCGCAGACCACCGTTCCCGCGCCGGAAGATGCTCGCCACGATGGCCGCGGCGGCCTCTGCCCCGAGCCTCCTCGCCCTCTCCTCCGCGGCTTCCGCGGCACCCGCGGCGTCCCCGCCCGCCGCGGCCACCGGCCGGTCCGCCGCCGCGCTGCCCGGCGGTGGCGACCTCGGCCCGAACGTGCTGGTCTTCGACCCTTCCACGCCGGGCATCCAGGCCAAGCTGGACCAGGTGTTCAAGCAGCAGGAGTCGGCCCAGTTCGGCACCGGCCGCTATGCGCTGTTGTTCAAGCCGGGCACGTACCACGGCCTCAATGCCCAGCTCGGCTTCTACACCTCCATCGCGGGCCTCGGCCTGTCCCCCGACGACACCACGATCAACGGGGATGTCACGGTCGACGCCGGCTGGTTCAACGGGAACGCCACACAGAACTTCTGGCGCTCGGCGGAGAATCTCGCCCTCGTTCCGGTGAACGGCACCAACCGCTGGGCCGTCGCACAGGCCGCGCCGTTCCGGCGGATGCACGTCAAGGGCGGACTCAACCTCTCCCCCGACGGCTACGGCTGGGCCAGCGGCGGCTACATCGCCGACAGCCGGATCGACGGCACGGTGGGCCCGTACTCACAACAGCAGTGGTACACCCGCGACAGCTCGGTGGGCGGCTGGCTCAACGCCGTGTGGAACATGGTGTTCTCCGGCGTCGAGGGCGCCCCGGCGCAGAGCTTCCCCGACCCCCCGTACACCACCCTGGCCACCACCCCGGTCTCCCGTGAGAAGCCCTTCCTCTACCTCGACGGCGGCAACTACAAGGTCTTCCTGCCGGAGAAGCGCACCAACGCGCGCGGCACCACCTGGGGCAGCGGTACTCCCCGGGGCACCTCCGTGCCGCTCACCCAGTTCTACGTCGCCAAACCCGGGGTCACCGCGGCGACGCTCAACGCCGCGCTCGACCAGGGCCTCCATCTGCTGCTCACGCCCGGGGTCTACCACCTCGACCGGGCCGTCGAGGTCAAGCGCGCGGGCACCGTCGTCCTCGGCCTCGGATACGCCACCCTCGTTCCGGACAACGGAGTGACGGCGATGAAGGTCGCCGACGTCGACGGGGTGCGGCTCGCCGGATTCCTCATCGACGCCGGACCGGTCAATTCCCCCACCCTCCTGGAGGTCGGCCCCCAGGGCGCGTCCGCGGACCACTCCGCCAGCCCGACCACCGTCCAGGACGTCTTCATCCGCATCGGCGGCGCGGGCCCCGGCAAGGCGACCACCAGCATGGTGGTCAACAGCCGGCACACCATCATCGACCACACCTGGGTCTGGCGCGCGGACCACGGCGACGGCGTGGGCTGGGACACCAACCGCGCGGACTACGGCATCCGCGTCAACGGCGCCGACGTCCTGGCGACCGGCCTGTTCGTCGAGCACTTCAACAAGTACGACGTCCAGTGGTACGGCCAGCGCGGCCGCACCATCTTCTTCCAGAACGAGAAGGCCTACGACGCCCCCAATCAGGCGGCCATCCAGAACGGGTCCATCAAGGGTTACGCCGCCTACAAGGTCGCGGACTCCGTGACCGCGCACGAGGGCTGGGGCCTGGGCAGTTACTGCTACTACAAGGACGATCCCACGATCCGCCAGGACCACGGATTCGCAGTACCGAACACCGCGGGCGTGAAGTTCCACAACCTCCTCGTCGTCTCGCTCGGCGGCAAGGGCCAGTACGAACACGTCATCAACACCACCGGAGCGGCCACCTCCGGCGACACCACGAAGCCGTCCACCGTGGTCTCCTATCCCTGACCGGACCGCCGGCCCCACCACCATCGCGGTGGGGCCGGCCGAAGGCGTTCAGGATCTGTTCAGGTCGCGCATGGCAGGGTCGGCGATCATGAGCAAGGAGAGATTGCATTCGAAAGGCCGGAAGTCCTTACCGATCTGGACGTCGCCAGCACCGACAGATATGCGATGAAGAAGCTGCCAGAGGTCACCCTGGCCTTCTGGATCATGAAGATCGCAGCGACGACGCTCGGCGAGACGGCCGGTGACCTCTTCGCTCAGACCCTGAAGCTCGGCTACTTCCTCACCACCATCGCGCTGTTCCTGATCTTCGTGGTCACGCTGGTCGTGCAGCTCAAGTCCAAGCGCTACAACCCCTTCTTCTACTGGACCGTGATCCTGTCCACCAGCATGGCCGGCACCACGATGTCCGACTTCATGAACCGTGACGCCAGCGGCAAGTACCTCTCGAACGGGGCCACGTCCCTGGGCTGGGGGCCGCAAGGCCTGGGGCTGGGTTACCCCACGGGTGCCGCGATCCTGATCTCGCTTCTGATCGCCATCTTCGTCATCTGGAAGTTCACGGGGCTGACGTTCTCCATCCGCGACATCGTCACCTTCCGCGCGGAGGCCCTCTTCTGGGCGGCGATTCTCGTCTCGAACACGCTCGGCACATCCATGGGTGATTTCCTGTCCGACAGCTCCGGGCTCGGCTACGCGGGTGGCGCGCTTCTGGTGAGCGGGCTGCTCGCAGGTCTCCTCGCCCTCATGAAGGTGCCTGTCGTGCCGAACGTCCTGCTGTTCTGGATCGCCTTCGTGCTCACCCGTCCCCTCGGCGCCACCGCCGGCGACTTCCTCACCAAGCCCGTCGCCAAGGGCGGCCTCGACCTCGGCACGGCAGGCTCGTCGGCCGTGCTCCTCGCGATTCTCGTCGGCCTCATGGGCTACGCCCAGGTGCGAGAGCGCAGGCACACCGTCGAGCGGGACGAGGTCCTGGCCGACAGGTCCTGAGCACGCTGTCGCGGTGAAGCGGCCCGGGTGGTGCTGGTCGGCGCCACCCGGGCCGCGCGAGCGCCGGGCTCTCAGCCGACTTCCGACGCTTCGAGCAGGTCGCGGACCTCTTCGGCGGTGGTCTCCTGGATCTCGTCCCCGAGGAGCAGCCAGCGGGTGATGCCGACCGATTCCAGGAAGGACAGGTCGTGGCCGGCGATCACCAGCGCGCCCTGGTAGGCATCGAAGACGCTCGTGCCGTCCGGCCACTGGAAGGACAGGGCGGAGCAGGTCACGGAGGCGCTGGGCGTGATGGGGTTGGCCATGATGATTCTCGCAGTCGCAAGCGCAGCGGATAGGGGGCTTCCGTATGCGAGCACCACGCGGCGACCAAGCCGAGAGAGGGTGCGGCCCTCCGAAGGGTGAGGGACGGCTTGTGCACCGAGGTCGCATCCACGCGGGGTCACGGGCGGCAAAGAGCCGGCGGCAGCGTGACGGGCGTACGGCCCATGCCGTACGGGCGGTGATCGCGAACCTCAGATGCGCAACGTCCACCTCTATCGGAGACAACAGGACCTGAAAACCGTACCTCAACCGCGTGCTCCCCGACCGCGAAGCGCATCGTCCGGACCCGCCGCGTAGCGGCCGGATCACGGTGCGATCCGAGTACGCCGGAGCTGGTGACGATCACCGTCGACGGCCGCGAGGCGAAGCCGCGAGGCGCCGGCTGGCAGCCCCGCACGGATGAGGTCCTGAGGCCGCGTCCGATCCAAGCGGTTTCGTCCGGCGAGACAGGGAAACCCGCTCTGGTCGGGCCGTCCCTCCGGGCCGACCGACAACGTACGGAGCGCACATGAAGCTGTCGTTTCTCGATCCGCTCTACGCGCGGCCGGGCCCCTGGGCGAGCGCCTATCTGGACACCTCCCGCGACATCGAGGATCCGGACAAGGCAATCGAGCTGCGCTGGCGGCACCTGCGCGAGAGCCTGTCCGCCCAGGGAGCGGACAATGCCACCATCGCCGCTCTGCACGCCGCCGTGGGGAGCGACCGGGACGTGTCCGGGCGGCACGGGCAGGCCCTGTTCGCCGCACACGGGCGGCTTGCGCTGGCCGAGGAGCTCCCGGAACCGCCGGCGGCCGACTCGGCCCGCGTCACCTCGCTTCCCGATGTGCTGCCCCTGGTGCTGCAGCACGCCCCGGACATCCCGTACGTGGCCGTCGCCCTGAGCCGGGTCTTCGCCGAGACCGACCTGCAGGAAGACGTGGCGGTGCACTTCCAGGCCGGGCGGTGGCCCATGAGCCGGGTGGCGCCGGAACCCAGCCTCAGCCATGTCGGCGCGGCCAGGGACTGGCCGCAGAACGCGTTCGCGGTCGCACACGAGGTGGAGAACCTGCGCCAGTGGAGCGACGCGGAGACGATCGTGGTGCGCAGCGGGGAGGGAGACGTATGGCTGCGTGGCGTCCTCGTCAATCACCTGCCCAAGTCCACGCAGCAGCGTGTCGTCACAGTGCCCGACCGTGGGCGGCCGATGGCCGAGGCCGGTCGGGCCCTGTTGGAGGCGGAGCTGAGCGAGATCCTGTGGGGAACGGTGAACGAACGGGACAGGACCCTGATGCACAGGTACCTGGCGCAGCGGGCCCGGCATCCGGACACCTCCGAGGGAATGGCGGCCGTTCTCACCGCCCTGCAGCGCGGCCAGGCGCACGCTCTCCTGCTCAACCGCCCCGTGGAGCTTCCGGAAACCTTGTGGACGGGGCCCGAGCCCACCCACATCACCCTGGCCGAACCGGATCTCCATGACCTCGGCGTGGACTTCGGACAGCAGGAGCCCGCCGGGGCCGCGCTGGTCCGGGCCCTCATGGGCACCGGCGCCGAGCTGATCGTGGTACCGCGGGAGGAGCTGCCGCTGGAGGGCGGGGTGGGGGCGCTCCTGCGCTACCACATCCCCTACGCGTAAGCGCCGGTAAGCCTCTTCAGCAGCCCCCGGAAGCCCTCAGAGGACCTCCAGGGGAACGGGCTCGGTGGGCGGAGGGAAGGCCCGGTCCAGCTCGGCCAGGTCCTCCGGGGTCAGCTCCAGATCCAGCGCGTCGCGGTTCTCCCGTACGTGCTCGGCCCGCCCGGCCCTGGGGATCGCCGGCACCGACTGCCTGAGCACCCACGCCAGTGCCACCTGCGCGGGTGTCGCGCCATGGGCGCGTGCGATGTCCCGCAGCACGTCGGAGCCCAGGAGGCGCCCCTGCTCGATCGGCGAATAGGCCATCACGGGGACGCCGCGTTGGCGGCACCAGGGAAGCAGGTCGTACTCGATACCGCGCCGGGTGAGGTTGTACAGCACCTGGTTGAGGGCGACGCCCTCACCGCCGGGCAAGGAGACGAGCTCCGTCATGTCGGAGACGTCGAAGTTGCTCACGCCCCAATAGCGGATCTTGCCGGCCTCGACCAGCACGGCGAAGGCCTCGAGGGTTTCCACCAGCGGGATGCTCCCCCGCCAGTGCAGCAGATACAGGTCCAGCCGGTCCGTGTCGAGCCGCCGCAGGCTGCCCTCGCAGGCCGCGACCGTACCGCGGAGGTCGGCGTGGCCGGGGAGCACCTTGCTGACCAGGAAGACCTCGTCGCGGCGGCCGGCGATCGCCTCGCCCACGAGCTCCTCGGAGGCGCCGCTGCCATACATCTCCGCCGTGTCCACGAGCGTCATGCCGAGATCGAGCCCCAGTCGCAGTGCGGCGATCTCCTCGGCGCGGCGCCGGGGATCCTCCCCGAGATACCACGTGCCCTGGCCGAGCAGCGGAATCCGCTCCCCCGAGGGCAGCGGGACCGTGTCCGGTGCGTCTGTCGGCATGGTCCGCCTCCCCGGCCTTCCACGATCAGCGATTCCGCACTTTCCACGGTAAGGGCATCCACGAGGGAGGGTGCCACTCGAAAGGCGGAGCCCACCGCGAACCGACGGCGGCATCGTGTCCATTCTGGGAACAACGATTGACCGGAGATCCGAACGGCGCAGCGCGCGGGCTCCGGCCGGCCTTCGATCTGCGGTGAGGCCTTTTATGACGGCAATCAGAGCGACAGAGGATCCGGGTATCGCCATTGAGTTCCTACACGACGAGGTGCAGGCGATCAGCGAGTCCGATGACGCCGCAGCCACCATTCACGAAAAGATCCTGCCGGCCGCACTCACCGTCCCGATCGCGGGCGACATCATGACCGAGGCCGCCGAGACGATCGCGGAAGCCATCGCCGACCGGCAGGCCGACCTCGAGGCAACCGACGAGGGGCACGGGGTCGAAGTCGTATTCCCCCCGTCCGCACTGTCCGTCGGCCGCTGGGAGATCGTGGACATCAGGCCCCTTCCCAGCACGGTCCGGTCCGTCTCGATGGCCGAGACGTTCTCCATGCGCAGCGACTCCGCGCCGACGGCGGCGGGCCGTGGGGAGGATCTCTATGTGTTCGCCAGGGAGGACGACGGCCGCGTCATGTTCAACCGGGGCGGGCGCGATGGCGCGTTCGAGGGCTGGGAAGAGGTGCCTGGCGGCATCGTGAGCCGCTCTTCGCCCTCGACGGTCAGCCGCGGCGAGGACGTGCTCGTGTTCGTCACGGACACCGACGGTGGCATTCTGGCCAACCGGGTCGGGGCGGACGGAACGTTCAGCGGCTGGGAAGAGGTGCCCGGCGGCGTCAGGACCGACTCCACTGTGGGAGTCGGCTCCCAGGCCGATTCGGTCTTCGTCTTCGCGAGGGTCGCCGACAACCGCATTGTGTTCAATCAGCTGTTGCCGGACGGAACGTTCACGGGGTGGCAGGACAAGAGCATCGCGTTCCGATGACGAGCTCGGCGGCCTCTGCGGCCCCGTCGTCGGCCCCGCTGATCCCGTACGACCTCCGTACCGTCAGCGGCCGGCCGCCCCGCTCAGCCGCTCGGGCTGTTCCCCTCCCCCGGCGGCACGGAAGCGGGGGGATCGAGCCGGTAGCCGTGCCCGCGCAGCGTGGTGAAGCCGGGCAGGACGAGGGGGGCGGTGGAGGCCGCCGTGGCCGCGTGCAGCCGTCGGCGCAGGGAGGACATGGTGACGTCCAGCGTCTTGGTGGGCCCGAACCAGTTCTCGTCCCACACCCAGGCCATCAGTGACTCCCGGGACACGGCCTCCCCGGGGTGCTGGGCCAGGGCGGCGAGAAGTTCGAACTCCTTGGGGCGCAGCTCGACCTCGCGGTCACCGAGTCGGCAGCGGCGCGCCGCGATGTCCACGGTCAGGTCCCCGATGCGAACCGGTTCGCTCGGCGCCACCGGGCCGGCCGGGCGGCGGCGCAGATGGGCGCGGAGCCGGGCGAGCAGTACGGTCAGGGAGAAGGGCTTGACCAAGTAGTCGTCCGCGCCCGCGTCCAGACCCACGATCACATCGATCTCCTCGCTCCGGGCGGTCAGGATGAGGATGAGGAGGTCGGGGAACTCGTCGCGCAGCTGCCGGGCGACGTCGATTCCGTCCATGTCGGGGAGCCCGAGGTCGAGAAGGGCGACGTCGACGGGGAGGCGGCGGGCCTCGGCGAGCGCTGAGCCGCCCGTCCGGGTCCAGTTCACCGCGTAGCCGTTGCCGCGCAGCCCCGCTTCCAGATGTCGGCCGATGACGTCGTCGTCCTCGATGATCAGTACGGATACGGCGTTCGCGGCCCCAGTCGTACGCATGCTCCGAAGGGTAGGGCCGGCGGTCGCGCCCCGGCGGGCAGGCGGGCCGACGTCACAGCTCACGGAGTTCTTCGACAGCCGGCCGGGTGGATCTGCGGACCCCGCTGAGCGCCGCGGCGGCGATGGCCGTAAGGGCCGTGAGGAGGGTCAGGTCCAGATATGGCCATGGCACGGCCACGGCTTCGGGTGGCGGATCGAAGACACCGGTCAGCACCTTGACGAGCATCTGGGTCAGGGACCAGCCGATGAGCGCGCCGCCGGCCATCCCGGCCGCGGTGAGCGCGGCGGCCTCGCTGAACACCAGTCCCCTCAGCTGGCGGCGGGTGGCGCCGAGCACGGTGGCGATGGCGAAGGTCCGGCGTCGTTCGGCGAGACCGAGTGCCAGCACAATGCCGCCCGCGCCCGCGGCCAGCAGGACGGCGAAGGCGAGTTCGATTCTGGTGAGTCCGGCCAGGTCCACGGAGGTGAGGCTGGAGCCGACGGCGGACCGGGTCCGGGTGATGTCGGTGACCTTCGCCGTGGTGCCGAGGCGGTGGTGCAGCCGCGCGGCGACGGCTTTCTGGTGGGTGCCCCCGGTGTCGACGAGGAAGGTACCGACCGTGTCGCTGCCGGTGGTCCTGGCGATGTACGAGGCGTTGGCGACGAAGAAACTGTCACGCGGCGCGGTCGGGAACTCCTTGACGATGCCCGCGTAGTGGAAGGGCACCGTGCGGAACGCCTTGGTCCTGGAGTCCTGCAGTCGCAGGTTCAGCGTATCGCCCGGGGCCAGTTGGAAGTCCTTGACGGTCTCCTCGCTGACCAGGACGGAGTCCGGGCGGGCCGCGAGCTTCGCCATCAGGCTCTTGGCGGTGCCGCCGGCGAAGTAGGCGTTCTGGAGGGAGGTGGCGGAGGTGACCGTGGACGGCCGCACCCCGTACAGATCCTGCAGGTCCGCTCCGACGTAGGCGAACCTGTGCTGGAGCGGTTCGACGTGGCGCACCCCCGGGATCGACGCCAGCGGGTTGGCCGCGCTCGGGCCGACGCGGGAGCCGGGCGACTGGGTCACCGTCACATCGGCGCCGTTGGTGAGCCGGGCGTCGACTTCCGCCTGCTGCCGGTAAGTGGCGTTGAACGCCGCCGTGGACACGGCGAACGAGAGAGCCAGCGCGAGCAGGACGACGGCCCGCGCCAGCGGTCGGCGCTGCCGGGACAGGCTCGCCGCGGTCGTTCCGGCCAGGGCGCCGGTGAGCGGCCGGACCAGCCGGGCGAGCGGGCGGCGCCCGTAGGTGAGGGCGAGGATGACCAGCCGCCACAGCAGGAGGGCGGAGCCGAGCCAGAGCAGGGCCGGGCCCAGGAAAGCCCAGTACGACACGGAGATGGTGGGCACTCCCTCCGGCGCGAGGACCAGGGAGTACTGGTTCCCGCTGGAGGCCCGGAAGACGAAGAACGAAACGGCCAGCAGGATGAAGTCCGGGCAGAACTTCATCCATCTCGGGGTACCGGCCCGGCCCACGACCCGGCGGGCCTCGGCGACGGTGCCCTGCCGCAGATCGCGCACCGTCGGCACCAGCACGGTCGCTGCGGCGATGACCAGCCCCAGCAGCAGAGCCAGAACGAACCAGCCCACCGCGGCGGACGTGGTGGTGCCGAACGACGCCGTGCCGAACGCGAGCCGACCCGCGACCGCCGCGATGCCGAGGCCCAGCAGGCCGCCCACCACTCCGACGACCGCGGCCTCGGTCGCCGCGATCCCGACGACCTGGCGGAACCCGAGCCCGCGGGTGCGCAGCAGGGCCTGCTCCCGCCGGCGCCGGTCGGCGCCGGCGCTTGCCAGCGCCGCCGTGAGCAGGGCTGCCAGCACGGCGCCGGGCGCGCCGAGGAAGAGGAAGAGAATCTGGGCGTAGAGGGCGTCCTGGCGTGCGCTGTCGAGCGCGGCGCCGAGGTTGTCGCCGACCAGCGCGCCGCCGGCGGTGCGTGCCTCGGTGTTGTGCGCGGCGCCGGTCACCGCGGTGTACGCGGCGGCGGGGTCGGCGGGCAGGCGGGCGTCCCGGGCGACATGGATCTGCGTGGTGACCGCGGCCGGGTCCGCGGTGCGGACGGGCGCCGTGACCTTGGCGAACTGCTGGGCGGGCAGCAGGATGACGTTGTCGGGCGGTGCGGTGGGCTGGGTCTGGGGCGGGGCGCCGACCTTCTGGAAGAGGGAGTCGGCCTGGGGAAGGTCGACCACGCCGGCCACCTTGACGTGCGCCGGGCCGCTGCCCGGGCGGCCGAAGGTGACGGTGTCTCCGGGAGCGACATGCAGGTTGGCCGCGGTCTGCTGGGCGATGAGGGCCCCGGACTGACCGCCGGTCAGCTGCCGGATCTCCCCGGGGAAGGCGGAGCGGTATCCGGGCGGCAGGCCGAGGACGACGCCGGGGCCGGTGCTCTGGGTGGATCCACCGGTCCTGGCCTGGAAGCCGGTGCTGTGCGCGAACCCGACCGGGAGCGCGGTGTGCACCCCGGGAGAGGACCGTACGGTGCCCAGCACCTTGGCGGGGTTGGCACCCGGCTGGACCTCGACCTGCCAGACGACGGCGACCGAGCGCACCGCGCGGTCGGTCATCGTCGATTTGGAGGCCGTCAGAAACGATCCCAGTGCCGCGATGAGCGCGACGGCCAGCGAGACGCCGAGCGCGGCGGCGAGCAGCCTGCCCCGGCGGCGTCTGACGAGCCCGGACAGCCATGTGGTGATCACGGCTTCTCTCCCCGCCTCGCGGGTGTGTGCGCGGACGGCGCGGTGTCGGGCCCGGATGGGATGGGGGCGGCCAGCCGTCCCTCGTGCATGGGCCACCGCTCGGCGAGGCGCTCGCCGACGGTGGGGTCGTGGGTCGTCACCACGAGCGCGGCACCCAGTACGCTCGCGGCGTTCAGCAGGACGTCCACGACCTGCCGGCCAGTCGCGCGGTCGAGCTGGCCGGTGGGCTCGTCGGCGAGCACCACGCGTGGCCCCAGGGCGAGGACCCGGGCCACGGCCACGCGCTGGGCCTGTCCGCCCGAGAGTTCCTCGGGCAGCTTGTCCGCCAGGTCCGCGACGCCGACGGCCTCGAGGGCCGACAGCGCGCGGGGGCCGGCTTCGGCTTCCGCCGTGCCCGCCAGGACCAGCGGCAGCGCCGCGTTCTCGGCCACGTCCAGGGCCGGGATCAGGCTGGGCGACTGGAAGACGACGCCGACGTCCCGGGCCGTGGCCCGGCGGCCGATCCCGGGCCAGCCGATGTCGCCGCTGGTCGGTTGTTCCAGTCCGGCCATGAGATGCAGCAGCGTCGATTTGCCGGAGCCGGAGGGGCCCATGATCGCGATACGGTCGCCGGCCCGCACCTGGCAGGTCGCGCCGTGCACCGCGACGACGGCGTTCTCGCCCTGCCCGTACGTGCGGGCGGCGTCCCGGCAGCGGATGAGGACTTCGGTGCTGGGGGCGTTCACGGTTCGATCCTCCCGTCGCGCAGGACGAGCACCCGGTCGGCGAAGCTGACGACCTCGGTGTTGTGGGTGACGACCAGGACCCCGCGGCCGGCCCCGGCACGGCGCTTGAGCAGGTCCAGTACGCGCCGCTCGGTCCGCCCGTCCAGCTCGCCCGTGGGCTCGTCGGCGAGCAGCACATCGGGGTCGTTGGCCAAGGCGACGGCCAGGCCCGCGCGGGCGAGTTCGCCGCCGGCCAGCTGGTGCGGCAGGGCGTGTGCCCGGCCGCCGAGATCGACCCCGTCGAGCAGTTCGGCGATGTCGGGCGCGGCGGAGCCGCGGCGCCGTCCGGCGGCCGCCTGCGCGAGGCGGATGTTCTCCCGTACGTCCAGATGCGCGATGAGGTTGCCGGACTGCAGCAGGACGCCGATGCGGCGGGCGCGCAGCCGGGCGCGCTGGACCTCGGGTCGGTGGCTGATCCGCTCTCCGCCGACGTGGACGAAGCCGCCGGCCGGCTCGTCCAGTCCCGCCAGGCACGCCAGCAGGGTCGACTTGCCCGAGCCCGACGGGCCGACCACGGCCACGGTCTCACCCCGCCCTACGTGGAGGGACACCCCGCGCAGCGCGAGGGTCTCCTCCTCGCCCGTACGGAAGAACCGGTAGAGATCCCTGGCGTCGAGGGCGGTCTTCTCCGCCGCCGGAACGGAAGGCGCCGCGGTGCCGGTCGTCATCACTGCCACCGGAGCGAATCGCTGACGATCCGCCAGGGATCCACGTTGTCGGCGCCGGTCGGCCCCGAAAGGGTCAGGGTGACCTGGTGGCCGTTGTGGAAGAAGACATAGGTCTCCACGGAGTCACGCACGGCCTTGCCGGTCACCGGGTTGGGGGCGGAGTCCGCCTGGTAGGTGACCCTGACGGCGTGGCCGCCCTTGCGGGAGACCATGGTGACCTTGCCCAGGGCGAAGTGGCGCGTCTGCTTCTTGAGCGTCGGGACCACCTGTGTCCGGACCGACTGGACCGTCGGTGCGGACGAGGCCGAGGCCGGGGTGATCTCGATCTTGTTGAGCTTGTCGCTGAAGCTCGTGGTGGTGCGGGCGGAGGAGCGGGACCAGCCCTCCGGGACCTTGACGGTGAATCCGCCGCCGGACGGCCGGTAGGCGACGTACACCTGGTTGTCGGGGATGTCGCCGGGCGGGTTGGACTCCTTGGGCGCCGGGCCGGGCTTGTGGGCCGACGACGAGCCGGAGGATGCCGGGGAGCCACTGTGCGAGCCGGAGCTCGAGCAGCCCGCGACGACCGCGGCCGTCAGGGCCATGGCGGCGGGGAGGGCGACGATGCCTCGTTTGGTCATGATGTCCTCCGCGTACGGGCAGTCCAGTGATGTTCACGACGCTAGGGAAGCGGCGGTAAACGCGCTCTGCGACGAGGGTTAGACGACGGCAAAACTCGGTGGCGAGCCGCGGCGCCACGGTCACGCCGGGCGAGGGCGGGGCACCCGCGCGGTCATGATGGGCGCATGAGAAAGCGCGTGGTGCGCGTGGCCGTGGTGGCGGTTCTGGTGGCGCTCGTCCTGCTCGCCACACCGCTGGCCGTGGGGATCCAGAAGTCCTTCTTCGCGGATGAGCGCGGTGAGCTCGAGCGCATCGCCCTGGCAGCCGCCGTCCGTGTGGACCCGAAGTTCGCGGTCGGAGACCATGTGGAACTGCCCGCACCGGAACGGGGGGTGCGGGTGGGCGTCTACGACCTCTCCGGGCACCTGCGCGACGGCTCCGGGCCCATGGCCGCGGACGCGGTCACCCGGCGTGCCCTGGCCGGAGTCGTGGCCCGGGGACACGGCGATCACGAGCTCGTCGTCGCCGTTCCCGTGTCGACGAAGGAGCAGGTGATCGGCGTGGCCCGCGCCTCGACCGGGACGCAGGGGGTCTGGCACCGCGTCATCCTGGCCTGGCTGGCCCTCGCCGGCACCGCCCTGGTCGCGCTCGCCACGGGCGTGCCGGTGGCACGGCGCCAGGCACGCACGCTGACCGCTCCCTTGGAGGCCCTCTCGACCACCGCCGAGGCCGTCGCCGGCGGGGATATGACCGCGCGCGCCAAGGGCAGCGAGATCGCCGAGATCGACCAGGTGGCGCGCACCCAGAACACCATGGTCGACCATCTGACCAGGCTGCTCGAGCACGAGCGGCACTTCAGCTCCAACGCGTCCCACCAGCTCCGCACATCGCTGGCCGGTCTGCACCTGGGGCTCGAAGCGGCTGCCGAGGGCCCCGGCGCCGACCTCAGGGCGGCCGTGGAGGAGGCCCTCACGCAGGCCCGTCACCTTCAGCGGACCGTCGACGAGGTCCTCCGCCTGGCCAGAGCGGCGCCCGGCCCGCACGTTCCCACGACGTCCCGGCCTGCCTCCGATGTCGTCGACGGCGTGGAGCGCCGCTGGCACGGCACATTCGCCGCCGAGGGCCGGCATCTGGGCTTCGGTGTCGAGCCCGGCAGCGAGGGCCTGCGGATTCCTGACCGGACCGCCGAGCAGGTCCTGGATGTGCTGCTGGACAACGCGCGGCGGCATGGCCGCGGCGCGGTCGAGGTCACGGTGCGCGAGATGAGCGGCGCGGTCGCCGTCGACGTGACCGATGAGGGCTCTTTGGCCCTCGACCCGCGAACGGTCTTCGAGCGGGGGGCGACGACGTCCCGCTCCGGCGGTGGCATCGGCCTGACGCTGGCACGGGAGATGGCCGAGGCGGCCGGGGGCCGTCTCACCCTCGTCCGGGCGGCACCCACCACCTTCACCCTGTTGTTGCCGACCGTGGAGCCACCGCCGCCACCCGGATGAGGCGGGCGGCTGGTGTGCCGCCCGCCTCACGAGGTGCGCTTCTTACTCCTTGCCCTCGAACTCGTGGTTGGTCTTGGCGGAGGGGTCGGCATGGCCCCCGGGGCCGTCCGACTGGTTCTCGTGCTCGCCGTTCTCCTCGTGCTCGCCCTTGTCCTCGTGCTCCCCGTGTTCGCTCTTCGAGTCGCCGGACTTGTGCGTATCGGGGCCCGGAGGAGTGGGCTTCTCCACCGTGGTGGCCACCGAGGACGACGCAGGAGCCGGTGCCGCGGACGCCATGGTGGCGCCCCCGCCGAGAACGGTCGCGACGACGGCAGCCGTGGACGCGGCGAGAAGTGCCGCCTTCTTACGCGTATTCATGATCACCTTCACTTCCGTACCGGACGGGCCTTCCATCCGGAACGTGTTTCACCCTGCGCCGCCCCTGCTGAGAGGAGGCTGAGGGGAGGTGACAGAGGCCACGGAACCCTCCGGGGGGCTCTCAGCAGGCTCTCAGCTTCCTTTCAGCCACGGTTGCCTAGGCTGGAATCGGATATTCAGAAGCAAAAGGGGGAAGGGAGGCGCGCCATGCGTGTCCTGGTCGTGGAAGACCATCCCGCGCTGGGGCGTGCCCTGGTCCACGGACTCACGGTGGAGGGGTTCGCCGCGGACCTCGCCACCGACGGGGAAGAAGGGCTCTTCAAGGCCGAGGACATCCCCTACGACGCCATCGTGCTGGACATCATGCTGCCCCGGGTCAATGGCTACGACGTGTGCCGGCGGCTCCGGGCCGCGAAGAACTGGACACCCGTCCTGATGCTCACCGCCAAGGACGGCGAGTACGACGAGGCGGACGCCCTGGACATCGGAGCGGACGACTACCTCACCAAGCCCTTCTCCTACGTCGTGCTGACCGCCCGGCTCCACGCTCTGATGCGGCGGGGGCGGCGCCCCAGGCCCGCCGTACTGCGCGCCGGCGATCTTCTGCTGGACCCCGGGGGCCGCACCTGCCTGCGCGGCGGGGTCTCCGTCGATCTGACCACGCGGGAGTTCTCCTTGCTCGAATACCTGGTGCGCCACCAGGGGCAGGTACTGAGCAAGCAGGACCTCCTGGCCCACGTGTGGACGGACCACTTCGAGCTGGACCCCAACGTCGTCGAGGTCTACATCGGCTATCTGCGCCGCAAGGTCGACCACCCCTTCGGGACGCGGTCCATCGAGACGGTGCGAGGGTCGGGGTACCGGCTCGCCACCGACGGCGGGTGAACCGTGCGGGACACCGCCGCGTCCATGGCCTCCGGCG
Organism: Streptomyces sp. NPDC005393; assembly: GCF_040606675.1. Taxonomy (NCBI): domain Bacteria; kingdom Bacillati; phylum Actinomycetota; class Actinomycetes; order Kitasatosporales; family Streptomycetaceae; genus Streptomyces; species Streptomyces sp. NPDC005393. The sequence goes on from NZ_JBEXFG010000021.1 coordinate 93,551, forward strand.
ACATCGGGGCGGCACCGCCTCCGCGCGGGCCTCTCCCCCGCTGGCGCCGGTTCAGCCTGCGGGTACGGCTGACCGTCGCCGCCACCGTGGTCGCCGCGCTCGGCCTGTCCCTGGCGGCCACGCTGCTCGTGGTCAGCCAGCGCGCCTCGCTCATCCACGGCCTGGACGACAACGCCCGCCAGCGCGCGCTGATCATCGCCGCCGCCCTGGACAAGGGCCGGGCCGTCCAGCCGCTTCCCGCTTCCGGCGCGGGCGACGACGCGGCCCAAGTGGTCGACCGCCATGGCCGTGTGATCGCGGCGTCCGCGAACGTGGCCGGAGAAGGCGCGCTGTTCCACACGCGCGCAGCCGCCCCGGGCAGCGAACCATCGGTCCACACCGTTCGCGGGGTACCGCTCGGCAGCCAGGGAACGTACCGCGTCGCCGCCGTGTCGGCGGGACCGGCACACTCCCGCAAAACCGTGTACGTCGGCCTTGCCACCGCCCAGGTCGAGCACAGTATCGGCCGGCTCACCACCGAACTGGCCGTCGGCCTGCCGGTCCTGACGGCCCTGCTCGCCGCCGCCGGATGGCACATCACGGGTCGTGCGCTGGGGCCGGTGGAGAGGCTGCGCCGGCAGGCGGACGAGATCACTGCCACCGACTTGCACCGGCGGCTCGACCTGCCGCCCCACGCCGACGAGGTGTGGCGGCTGGGCTCCACCCTCAACGATCTGCTGGCCCGGCTCGACGAGGCGACCACCCGGCAACGGAAGTTCGTGGCGGACGCCGCGCATGAACTGCGCAGCCCGGTGGCCGCCGTGCGGGCAGAGCTCGAGACCGCCACCCGGCACCCCCATGCCGATGCGTCGGCCCGGCTGCCCGAGTTGCTCGAGGAGACGGTCCGGCTCGGCCGGCTCGTCGACGACCTCGTCCGGCTGGCCCGCCTGGACGCCACCTCAGGCACGCCGCGCGAGACGGAGATCGACCTGGACGACCTGGTGGCGGCGGAAGTCCGGCGGCTGCATTCCCGTCCCGGCGCGGCCGTCACCTGTGGTCACCTCCGGCCCGCTCGCATCCGCGGAGATCCCGACGCTCTGTCCCGGGCCGTACGCAACCTGCTCGACAACGCCGTCCGGTACGCACGCCACCGTGTGGAGGTCACCCTCGAGACGGCGGGGGGCGAGGCGGTCCTGTGCGTCCGCGATGACGGCGTCGGCATCCCGCCCGCCGACCGCGAGCGGGTGTTCGACCGCTTCACCCGGCTGGATGACGCACGCAGCCGGGACGCCGGCGGCTCGGGACTGGGCCTGGCCATCGTGCGGGACGTGGCCACTCATCACGGTGGCCGCGTGTCCGTGGAGGACGGCGGCCCGGGCGCCCTGCTGGTCCTGCGTCTGCCCCTGGCGCCATGAAGGTGCCGGCACGTTTTGCCGTCGCCTAAGCCTCGTCGTGGCGAGCGTTAACCGCCCCCTGCCTAGCGTCGGAAACATCAGGGGTTCGCCCACGCGGAGGGCATCATGAGCAAGCGAACCATCCTCGACACCGGGGGCGACGGGGGCGAAGGCCGGGCCTGCGCGGAGCAGCCGTCCGCCGACCGCCTGCCTAATATCCCGGATGCGGCTGGACCCACGGCTGCGGAGCGTGGCCATGGGTGATCTGTACGCCCATCCCACCGTCCGGGGCCAGGCCGCCTTCATCGAGGGCACTGTCGACGGTCCGGCCGCGACACCGTCTCCCGGCGCCGCGGCGCCACCCACCCCCCGGCGCCACTCCACCGCCCGGGTCATGGCCTGCGGCGTGGCGCAGCTCGCCGGGCTGTACACGTGGTTGCTGTGGCCCGGTCTCGCGGTCGTCGTCCTGCTCTACCGGCAGTTCGACGCCTGGCACATCCCGGTACGCACACTCGTGGCCGGCAGCGTCCTGGACACTCTCGTCCGTCTGCCACTGTCCGCGTTCCTGCTGCTGGAAGTGGTGTGGCTGGCGGTCACGTTGCTCCTGCTGCCGCTGGTGGCCTGCCGGCTGCTGATGGCCGGTGTGCGCCCGGGGCACTATCCGCTGTGGGGCGTCGTCTATCTGCGGTTCTGGCTGCACAGCAAGTTGCTCGCCATGACGCCGCTGCGTCTGCTGGCCGGCTCGCCGATCCTTCCTCCCTGCCTGCGGCTGCTCGGCGCCCGTATCGGCCGGGGCTGCCATCTGCAGGCCGTCCTCGCCCCGCTGTCCCTGGTGGAGATCGGCGACGGAACGAGCATCGGCTACGGTGCCCGCCTCCAGACGTACACGGTCGAAGGCGGCTGGCTGCGACTGGCACCGATCCGCATCGGATCCGGCGGCTTTGTGGGGGCCAACAGCGTGGTGCTGCCCGGTGCCGTGATCGGTGACCATGGATCGGTGGGCGAGCAGTCGCTCGTACCTGAAAACTGTGTCGTACCGCCGGATGAGCACTGGGAAGGTTCTCCGGCCACCCTCCAGGACGCGCCCCCGCCGCTGCTGCGGGACCTGGCCATCCGCGCCGACAACCGCCGCTGGCCGGCCCTGGTGCTGGCCGGCTACGGCGTGGGCACCGTGCTGCTCCTGGTCGCTCAGGGCCCCTCCCCCGGCAGGATTCCCCTGTCCAGGGGAACGTTCCCCCCTCCGCTATCGTCTACAGTTCCGTAGACCCGTCTACAGGATTGTAGTCAGTCGGGGCGCCGTCATCACGGGCGTCCACCCGTCCATGATGAAAGGGCCCGCGACGATGACCGCGCCCCTGTCCGCCGCGCCACAGCTCGCGGTGAACGTTCTCGATGCCCAGTTCCTGCTGTCCGCCTTCGGAGTGCTCGGCGTCTGCATGGTGCTGTTCGCCGAGACAGGGCTCCTGATCGGCTTCTTCCTGCCGGGCGACTCCCTGCTGTTCACCGCGGGCCTGCTGTGCACCGGCTCCGGCGGCGGCGGGGTGAAGCTGTCGTTGCCGCTGCTCCTCGTCGCATCGGCGGTCGGGGCGCTGGCCGGCTCCCAGTGCGGCTATCTGATCGGGCGCAAGGCGGGCGGGGCGCTGCTGACCCGCAGCCGTTCGGCGCGCCTTCACGAGGGCGCACAGCGCGCCGAGGAGCTGTTCGGACGGTACGGCCATGCGAAGGCGATCGTCCTCGCGCGTTTCGTCCCCGTCGTACGGACCGTGCTGAATCCCATGGCGGGCGCACTGCGGGTACCGGTGCGGACCTTCACCGTGTGGCAGGTGGCCGGCGGGCTCCTCTGGAGCCAGGGCCTCACCCTCGCCGGATACGCACTCGGCTCCTCCCTTCCGAATGTGGACCGCTATCTGCTGCCCATCGTCGCGGGGATCGTCGCGGTGTCGCTGCTCCCCCTCGCCGCCGAGTTCCACCGCTCCCGCAAGGCCGTCACGGAGGAGAAGGAGATGGACGGGTGAACCTCGCCTTCAACGGATCCTCGATCGACGGCTCCGCCTACACCGACGTCGTGGCCCTCTCCCACCACTCCCCCTCGTGGTGGAACACCCTCGTCTCCGCGTGGTCGACCTACGGACTCGCGCTGTTCGGCGTGCTCATGGCGCTCGGGTGGTGGCGGGCGCGGCGCGAGTCGGCGACGGCGGCCGTGATGGCGCTAGCGGCACCCGTGATCGTCCTGGTGGCCTTCGCGGTGGACGCCGCGCTGAAACTGGTGGTGCGGGAAGACCGCCCCTGCCAGAGCCTGCGGGTGGCGCCCCTGGAAGCGTGTCCGGCGCCGGGCGACTGGTCGTTCCCCAGCAACCACGCCGCCATCGCTGCCGCCGCCGCGGTGGCGCTCTTCCTCGTCTCCCGCTCTCTCGGCACTGTCGGGGCGGTGGCCGCCTGTGCGATGGCGGTCTCCCGGGTGTGGGTGGGCGCCCACTATCCGCATGACGCCGTGGCCGGCGTCGTCGTGGGTTGCCTGGTCGCGCTGCCACTGACAGCGCTGGTGCGCAGACGTCCCGAGGCCGTGGCGCGGCGGCTGACGGTCACGCGGCTGCGTCCGCTGCTGGTCGCGTCATGAACCGCGAGGACGCCGCCCGCCTGGCCGGTCGCACCGGCCTGGCGGCCCTGGCGGGGTTCGGGCTGCTGGCCGTGGTCGTCGTCGCCACCGATGGCACCGCGCTGTCGCTGGACGACGGTTCCCACTCCTGGTCCGTAGCGCACCGGCCGGAGGTGGCCTTCGCGGTGGCCCGAGGGCTCACCGCCACCGGGACCGGAGTGATCCCGTATGCGCTGGCCGTCGTGGCGGGCATCATCGCCGGGCGCACCGCACGGCAGAGGCTGCTCGCCGCCGTCACCTCCCTCGTCTGCCTGGGTGCGGGCCAGGGGCTCCGGTATGCCGTCATGAGCCTGATAGCTCGGCCCCGCCCACCGCGGGAGGACTGGGTGACGCACGCCTCGGGCTGGTCATTTCCGTCCGGCCACACCACCACGGCGGCCCTCGCCGCGGGGCTGCTCGTCATCGCGGTGCTCATCCGCGCCCCCGGCCGTGGCAGGCCGATCGCCCTGCTCATCGGCTGCTGGGGCGCGCTGGTCGGGCTCACACGGGTCTACCTCGGGGTCCACTGGTTCACCGACGTCATCGGCGGCTGGCTGCTCGGCGTCGGCTGGCTCGGGCTGTGCGTCGGCGCCGCGCTCCGCTGGTTTCCCGCGGAGTTGACCGTGGGGTCGATGCCGTCTTCGCGTCCGGACGCCGCGGGCGACGCACAGTCCACGGCGGAGTGACGCACGGAGGAACCGCGGAGAAGGCCGCCTCCGCATCTCGGCGGAAACGGCCTCCGGCCTGTGAACACGCTGGTGGGGTGTCACATCTCGCGCCCTACGAGGAAGGCCAGCAGCGTGCGCAGCTCTTCGGTCGCCCGCGGCGCCAGCGGCACGCCGGCGAGGCAATCCTCCACGGCGGCGATATGGCGGTGGGCCTCGTCCAGCGCCGCGGAGCGGCCGCCCGCCTGCTCGATCAGAGCGGCCGCACGGCGGTTGGTGGCGTCGTCCGGCGTGTCCGGGGACTCCAGGAGCGTGGCCAGCCGCCCGGCGGCGGGTCCGCCGAGGCCACGGGCGTTCAGGGCGGCGAGCACGGGGAAGGTCTTCTTCCGCTGCCGCAGATCCCCGTGGACGGGCTTGCCCGTGACGCCCGGGTCGCCCCAGATGCCCAGCAGATCGTCCACCACCTGGAAGGCCACCCCCATGTGCCGTCCGGCCCGGTCCAGGGCGGCGACCGTCTCGTCCGGTGCGCCGGCGAGCGCGGCGCCCAGGGCGGCGGCGCACCCGAGGAGTGCGCCGGTCTTGTGCTCGGCCATCGCCCGGTATGCGTCGGGCCGTACCGCCTCGGGGCCGGTCCAGGGGCGTGCCTCGAAGAGCAGATCGTCCGCCTGTCCGCGTACGAGGTCGCCCAGCGCCGCGGCCAGGTGGCGGACCGCGACCGGGCCGCGCGCGCCCGGCACGGTGGCCAGTGTCTCCACGGCCAGCGCGAACAGCGCGTCACCGACGAGCACGGCCGGGCCCGTTCCGTAGGCCTTCCACACCGTGGGACGCGCACGCCGCGTCGGGTCGCCGTCCATGATGTCGTCGTGCAGCAGCGAGAACGTGTGCACCAGCTCCACCGCGACCGCACCGGCGACCGCGGCCTCGCCAGGCGCCCCGGCCGCCTCCGCGCACAGCACGGCCAGCGCCTGCCTTACCCCCTTGCCACCCGCCCCTGCGGCGGGTGCGCCACCCACCTCGCACCAGCCGAAGGAGTACGCGGCCATCTCGCCGGGCCACGGGTGCAGCCGCTCGACCGCTTGAGCCAGCGCGGGCCGCACCAACGCCCGGCACCGACCGAGGATCTGACGCGCCGTCGCGGTGTCCTCGCCCACCCCGCGCGGCGCTGGCACCGTCGCCGTCACCGTCCGTCCTCCGCACCCGCGGCCGCGGCACCGATGAGGCCCGGGCGTGTACCGTCCTCGACGCCCTTGGGGAAACCGAACTCCACCCGCGCACGGTCCACCATCCGGCGGGCGTGCCGCAGCCCGATGCGGTCCAGTACACGGGCGAGTTCAGCCAGGTCAGCGGCTGTCTCGGCCCGATCGCGGCCCAGCTGCGCCAGGGACTTGACGAGCCCCAGCCGGGCGAGCGCCTCGCCGCGCGGCTCGCTCATGGCACGGAACTCCTCCAGGGCCTGCCGGTAGACGTCCCGCGCCGCTTCGAAGCGGCCCACGCGATAGAGCACATTGCCGCGCATTTTGTGGTTGTACGCCAGCGCGCTCGACAGGTTCATCTCGCGGCAGGTCACTTCCGCCTCGGCGAGCAGCTCCAGCGCGCGGTCCGCGTCCCCGTCGCGTACGGAGACGATGTCGGCCATGCCCCGCAGCGCCCAGGCGTGGCCGCGCCGGTCCTCGGCCTGCTCGGCTATCTCCGCGGCCTCCTCGAACATCGCGTAGGCCGTGTCGTACGAGCCGGTGTTGCGGTGCATCTGAGCGATGCCCTCCAGCGCCCACACGGTGTGCCGTGCCTCGCCACGCTTCCGCGCCTCGGCGAGGAGTTGCTCATGCAGTGCGCCGACGGCCTCGTAGTCCCCCTGGATACGGCCTGTCTCCGCCATCCCGGCGAGTGAGTAGCCGCGGACGACGATGTCCCCTCCACGTTCGCCGAGTTCGGCCGCGAGGCCGAGCAGGCGCCACGCCAGCGCCAGCGCGCCCCGCTGCCGGGCGAGCGTGCCTCCGCTCCACAGCGCCCACGCCATCGCCCCGATGTCCCCCGCCGACCGGGCCGCGCGATAACTGGCCTTCCACTCGCGGTCGGCGTCCGTCACCTGCCCCAGCCTCCGGTGCGCCTCGGCGACCGCCAGCCCCGAGCGGGCCGCCTCGCGCGGCGAGCCGGTCCGCTCGGCCGCCCGTAACCGCTCGGTGCCCGCGGCCAGTACGTCGACCAGCGAAGAGTTCACGGAGAGGGCGGTGAGGGAGCCCTGATACTCCGGTGCGAATGCCTTGCCGTACATGGATTGCCTTTCCGTCTGCGATCCGAGGGAGCGCGAGGCCCATCTATACACCATGTGTATACACAAGGCTTATAGATGGGTGGACATCAGCCCTGTGAAGGTTGGTCCGCCACCGCGCGCACTCGCTGGTGATCAAGACGTCGGTCGGCTCGGTGAGGTTCACCGTGCGACGCACATCACGCCCGAGAGTCCGGGGGCGCGTCCGGGCGTCCGGGCGTCCGGGCGTCCGGGCGTCCGGGCGTCCGGGCGTCCGGCCATGCTCGCGAAGAACGACCATGGCCAGGGGCTCACCGGCGAGCAGGTCGCAAGGATCGTGGGCGGCTCGACGCCGCACCCGGGCGCCACACTGACCGAGCCGTCCGTGCTGGCGCGCCCGCTCGGCGAGCTTCCGGCGACCTACATCACGTGCCTGCTCGACGGCGCCGAGCCGATGGACGAGGTGGCCGAGCTGCTGACCAGCGAGCACTGGCGGTTGGTCGAGATGGACACCGGCCACTGGCCGATGTTCTCCCAGCCGCGCGAGCTGGCACGGATTCTGCTCGGACCGGCCGTGGAATCCTGAGACCCGGTTCAGCGTCGCCGGCACTTCCGGCCAGGCCACCGCTGACGGCTGCGCATGCGTGCAGCGAGCTGCCGCACGCACCGACCCCCGCGCTCCCAGGCTCCGCTGCCTGCCCGCGAAAACCCCTCGTTGACCGGGAGTTACCCTCAGAAACCCTTTTCCCAAGGCTCCCCCTCCATCACTATGGGCACTCCTATTACCGCCGGTGACGGCCGGTGTGCCGGGACGCGCACCCGTCGCCACTGTCGGCTCCCGTGCCAGTGTGTGCGCGGGCGGCCCGCACGAACGCGAACGAGGAGTCGAGAGGGTGTCCGACCAGCATGGGACCGAGCCGAAGGCTACCGCCGAGAAGCGGCCGTACGCCCAACTGCCCGACGCGGGACTTACCGAGCGGATCCGCGCCGGCGCGCCGACTGCCCTCCCCGCCACACAGGAACTGCGGGCCCGCCACCTTCCCGCGGTGCTGTCCTACGCCCGGCTCTGCGGCAGGAGTCAGACCGACGGGAACCAGCTCGCCGAGCTGTCCCTCGGCCTCGCCGCGCAGGAGACGTGCCGCGGCATCGACCCGTTGGGACCGTGGCGCCACCATCTGCTGCTGCTCGTCCAGCGGGTGGGCGCCACGTGGGCGGCGGGCAACCGGAGGGAGAGGCTGGATCCCGAGTTCGCCGAGTGGCTCGACGGCTCCGGCATCACCACGGACGACGGCCCCGGGCGGCCACGCCCGGAGGAGCGCTCGGCCATGCTCGGCGGCTTCCTGACGCTGTCGGCGCGCACGCGCGGCGTCCTGTGGTACAGCGTGGTGGACGACGAGTCCACCGCCACGGTGGCCACCTACCTGGGCACCGCGCCGCACACCGTTGCCACCCTCGAGGACACGGCACAGGGTGCCCTGCGCGAGGCGTGGCTACGGACCCATCTCGAGCGCACCGGCGACCCCACGTGCCAGGGGTTCCGCGGCATCATCGAAGCGGCGGTACGGCCGGGTGCCGCCCGGCGCAGCGAGGACCTGGACCGGCATCTGGCCGCATGCCCGTCGTGCGCCGGCGTGTTCGGCGACCTGGTGCGGATGGGCGAGGATCCTCGGACCGTGATCGCCGACGGCCTCCTCGGGTGGGGCGGAACGGCCTACGTCATGGCGGGACCGGTCCGCGCTCTCCCCGCGGCGGAGGCCGTGGCGCAGTCGCACACGGCGGTGGAGCGGCCGGCCATATCCGCGTTGGCGGGCCCCGTGCTCGCCCCGGCCCTCCCGCCCGTCGGCGTGGCCGCGGACGGGCCGGCGGGCCCCGGATCCGCCGGGACGGGCCGGCAGCGCACCTGGACGGTGTCCTGGCCGTCCGCGGCGGTCGGGCTGGTGGTGGTGGCCGCGCTGACCGCGGTGGCCACTACCGTCGCCGTGCTGGCGTCCGACTCCGGCGACATCAGCCCGGCTGGTGGCCGTGCACCACTGCCGACGGCCACCACGGCCCCGCCCACCATCGCGGCTCCGCCGCCGACTGCCACCGCCACGCCGACGAAGAAACCACCCCGCCCGTCGCCCCCCGGCCGCGCGACGGAAGCTCCCCCCACCCCCACGCCCCCCACGACCGCTCCCCCGAGCACCAGCCAGCCGACTGCCGTCCCGATTCCGGGCGACGCCTACACCGTGGTGGTCAACTCCGCTTCCGCGCTGTGTCTGGACATCCGCGACGCGCGGCTGGAAAAGCGCACGGACGTCATCACGGCCCCGTGCACGGGGGCGGACACACAGCGGTGGCGGCTGGATTCCCGCGGTCTCCTGCACACAGCGGCAGACCCTGACTTCTGTCTGGACTCCCGCGGGGACACCGACCGGGGCGTCGGGATCTGGCCGTGCTCGTCCGCCGACGGCGACAACGGCCAGAACCTGCAGTTCGTAGTCGACCGCGACGGGGTGATACGCCCCTTCATCGCGCCGGACTTCGCCGTCACCCCGGGCGACGACAGCCCGGGCAGCTCATTGGAGCTGCAGTCGGCTGACGGCCGGGACGACCAGCGCTGGAGCGCGAGGTAGAAGGGACGGCTGCCGACCTGGAGCCTGCCGGGCGCCAGGTACGACAGGGCGCCGGTGACCGTGCCGAACGGCCCGGCGGGTGCGATGTGCGGGGCCGCCGGGCCGGTTTGCGCTGCGATCGCTCCGAGGTCAGAGGATACGCAGGCGGGTGATGTGGAACCTGGCCCCCTCGATGTCCACCTTCGTCGTCTGAATCCGACAAGGCGTCCTTGACGGCCTCGCGGACCCCTACGTCACTGTGGGGGACGGTCACGATTGTCAGCGCCCACCTCGCAGGTTCCTGCCCGCGTGGGTCATCGGCCCCGACCCGCTGACAGGCAACCCTTCTCCCGCGACGGGGTGCCCCCGGGTGACGACCGGGTCCCGCCGGGCCCGCACCCCGGCCCGGGGTGCAGGCCCGGCCCGCACCCCGGGCCGGGCCTGGCACGGCGGCTGGCCCATGTGACCTGCCGCAGCGAGCCGGAACTGCAGGCCCGCTTCGGCAGGGCCCCGCAGGGCGCCGAGGACCCACAGTCCGGCGGCCGGTACCAGGTCGAGTCCTATCTCGACCACCACGCCGCCAAGCTGGTCCGGCGCTTCGACGCTGCAAGCTACGTGGTACTGACGCAGGCCATGAACGGCCACGACGTCGGCCGCTCCCGCGGCGGCACCCGGGCCGCCCTGCGCAGGGTGACCGCCGAGACCCTGGTGGCCGGAGTCGACTCCGACCGCCTCTACCCGCTCGCCCAGCAGGCGGAGCCGGCAGCCGGCATCCCCGGCGCCGATCATCCGCGGTCATCGACTCCGCTCACGGGCACGACGGTTTCCTCACCGAAACCGAACAGGTCGCCGCGCCCGTACGCGAACTGCTGCGCTAGGGTGCGCCGTCAGGGGGCGGGCTCGACTTCGAGGTAACGGCGGCCGCGTGGCCCCCGGTACTCCAAGGCCTCCCAGCCCAGCCGGCGCAGCACCGCCGCGCACTTCCGCAGCTCATCGGGTGCCGCGTACGCGACACCACTTCCCGGCGGGCCCAGCCAGTCGACGCGCACCACCCCGGCCTGATCGGCCACCCTCACGCAATAGCCGGTCGTGACGCGGCCGCCGTCCGTGCCGACCGCTGACGGCGGGATGCCGGCCGCCTCCAGGGCGAGGGCCACGGCGCGCACCGGCCGGCGCCGTTCCCATTCAGCGGGCACGGCGTCAGGGGCGGCGGTCCCGGTGTTCATCAGCCGCCGGATCTGCAGCAACCCCTCGAACGCCGACCGCACGGCGGCCTCGCGGTCCCGGGCGCCCCCGGCGGGGACCCCTCCGGCGCCGGTCGCCACCTCGAACCCCGCCGTGCGGTCGGCGTCGCCCTCAGCTGTCACCCCGCCATCCTTCAGCCGGAGGGGACGGGGGTCCAGCCCTGGGCGGCTCTCAGAGGGCCGTCATGACGTGCTTGATCCGGGTGTAGTCCTCGAAGCCGTACGCGGAGAGGTCCTTGCCGTAGCCGGACTTCTTGTAGCCGCCGTGCGGCATCTCGGCGACGAGGGCCATATGGGTGTTGATCCATACGCAGCCGAAGTCCAGGGCCTTGGACATCCGCATGGCCCGTGCGTGGTCCTTCGTCCACACGGACGAGGCGAGCGCGTACTCGACGCCGTTCGCGTAGGCGACGGCCTGGGCCTCGTCCGTGAAGGACTGGACGGTGATGACCGGGCCGAAGACCTCGTTCTGGATGATCTCGTCATCCTGCTTCAGGCCGGAGACGACGGTCGGGGCGTAGAAGTAGCCGCGCTCGCCGACTCGGTGGCCGCCGGCCTCGACCGTGGCATGGCCGGGCAGGCGCTCGATGAAGCCGGAGACCTGGGCGAGCTGGTTCGCGTTGTTGAGGGGGCCGTAGAGCACGTCCTCGTCGTCGATGCCGCCGGTCTTCGTGTCGGCGGCGGCCTTGGCGAGGGCCGCGACGAATGCGTCGTGGATCGACTCGTGGACCAGGACGCGCGTCGCCGCGGTGCAGTCCTGTCCGGCGTTGAAGAATCCCGCGAGGGAGATGCCCTCCACCGCCGCGGCGATGTCGGCGTCCTCGAACACCACCGCCGGGGCCTTGCCGCCCAGTTCGAGGTGGACGCGCTTGACGTCCTTCGACGCGGACTGGGCGACCTGCATGCCCGCGCGGACCGAACCGGTGATGGCCGCCATCGCGGGGGTCGGGTGCTCGACCATCAGCCGGCCGGTCTCGCGATCGCCGCACACCACGTTGAAGATGCCGGCCGGAAGGCCCATGTCCTTCAGGATGTCGCCGATGATCCCCGCGAGCAGCACGGTGGACGCCGGGGTGGTGTCGGACGGCTTGAGGACGACCGTGTTGCCCGCGGCGATCGCCGGGGCGAACTTCCACACGCCCATCATCAGCGGGTAGTTCCACGGTGCGACCTGAGCGCACACGCCGATCGGCTCGCGCCGGATGATCGATGTCATGCCCTCCATGTACTCGCCCGCGGACCGGCCCTCCAGCAGCCGTGCGGCCCCGGCGAAGAACCGGATCTGGTCGACGACCGGGGCGATCTCCTCGGCGAGGGTCAGGGCGCGCGGCTTGCCGGTGTTACGGCACTCCGCCTCCACGATCTCATCCGCCCGGGCCTCCACGGCGTCCGCGATCCTCAGCAGCAGCTTCTGCCGGGTGGACGGCGTGGCGTCGCGCCAGACGGGGAAGGCCGCTTCCGCGGCGGCCATCGCCGCGTCCACGTCGGCGGCGCCCGAGAGGGGCGAGTGCGCGTACACCTCGCCCGTGACGGGGTCGGTCACGTCCAGACGGCGTCCGTCGGCCGCGTCGACGTACTCGCCGTTGATGTAGTTGCGCAGCGTTCGAAGCTCGCTCATCGCAATGTCCTCATTGTCCCTGCCCCGCCGCGCTCAGCGCCGATGGCATATCCGTTTCCGTTGTCGTCCGGCGATGCGTGGCCTCGCGCCACGCGGGGTCAGGCCCCGGCCGCTGCCGAGAGGTGTTCGTGCACGGCGAGCCAGCGGCCCGAGTCCTGGCGGCGGAACACGATCGTCTCGCGCTCGTGAAGGGTCTCCTCACCGGCCGTGGTGGCGACCGTGGTCTCGACCTGGTGGCTGAACACCGCGGTGTCGCCGAGGTGTTGGACCAGTCGGTCGGTGGAGGTGCAGGCGAGGACGCGGAAGTCGTCCTCCGCGACCCAGCGGTTCCACAGGGCGCGGTAGTCCGCGGTGGAGGTGAGGCGTTCGGGGATGGCGTAGAAGACGAACGTCGCGTCGGGCGCGAACGCCGCGAAGTAGTCGTCGAGTCGGCCTTCGCCGAACGCGGACACCAGGGCGTCGGCGGCCTTCAGGACCTCGTCGTTCATGGGTGGTGCTCCTTGCGGGGTTCGGGTGGTTCAGCCGACGCGGGCGACGGCCCGTACGGGCGCGCCGTCGGCGGCGGGCAGCCGCAGCGGCAGCAGGGAGACCTCGATGGGCTCTCCCGCGGCCTGCGCGGCGAGCAGCGGGGCGAGACCGGTGAGGTTCTCGGCGATGACGGCGTGGGCGCCGCACAGGACCCGGTGGGCGGGGAAGTCGTCGGCGGGGGTGGGGTCGACGCTCAGCGCGTCGATGCCCACCGTGCGGACTCCGGCGGCGACCAGGAGTTCGGCGGCTTCCCGGGTCAGATACGGATGGGTGAGGTAGTCGTCCGTGCCCCAGTGGAGCGACCAGCCGGTGGCCACGAGCACGATCGCCCCGGGCAGCAGGCGGCCCTCGAAGAGGGACGGCCCGAGCGGCGCGCGGGGCCGCGCGCCGCGGGCGTCCACCACGACGGCCTCGCCCCAGAAGCGCTCCAGGGGCAGCTGGTCGAGGGTCGGCAGTGCGTCGTCGATGTGGAACGGCGCGTCGACATGGGTACCGGACTGCGAGCCCATGTCCAGGTGCAGGACGTTCACACCGTCGGCGGCGGCACTCAGCGCCGGGGCGACGGCCACCCGAGGATCGCCCGGGTAGACCGGCATCCCGGTGGCGATCTCCACGGAGAGGTCGACGAGGCGCACGGTGGCCTCACACTCCTTCCGCCACCGCGACCACGGGTGCGCCGCTCTCCGTGGTGATCGGCGGAACGGGCGTGTCCGAGGCGCGGACCAGGCGCGGCCCCTCGGGCCCGTAGACCTCGCGCGGCTCGGGGAAGATCCACAGCAGCGCCATGTAGACGAGCGCGGCGAGCCCGAGGCCCACCGGCAGCGAGAGGTCGACGCCGTCGGCCAGATTGCCGAGCGGACCGACGAACTGCCCCGGGACGTTGACGAACGTCAGGGCGAACACCGCCGAGACCAGCCAGGCGCCCATGCCGCGCCAGTTCCAGCCGTGCTCGAACCAGTAGCGGCCGCCGCGCTGGCGCCGGTTGAACACCTGGAGCGAGTCCGGGTCGTACCAGCCCCGACGGGTCACAAAGCCGAGCACCATGATCACCATCCAGGGGGCGGTGCAGGTGATGATCAGCGTCGCGAAGGTGGAGATGGACTGGGACAGGTTGGCGGCGAAGCGGCCGAGGAAGATGAACCCGATCGACAGCACACCGACGAACAGCGTCGCCTGCACCCGGCTGAACCTGGTGAACACGCTGGAGAAGTCCAGGCCGGTGCCGTAGAGCGAGGTGGTGCCGGTGGACAGGCCGCCGATGAGCGCGAGCAGGCACACCGGCAGGAAGTACCAGCCGGGTGCGATGGCCAGCAGGCCGCCGACGTAGTTCGGGGCGGCCGGGTCCATGTACTTCGCCGCCTTGGCCGCGATGATCGAGGCGGTGGCCAGGCCGAAGAAGAACGGCAGGATGGTGGCGATCTGGGAGGCGAACGCCGCCGTGATGACCTTGCGGCGCGGGGTATCGGCCGGGATGTACCGGGCCCAGTCGCCGAGGAAGGCGCCGAAGGACACCGGGTTGGACAGCACGATCAGCGCCGAGCCGATGAACGCGGGCCAGAACCCCGTCGTGGACGCCGAGGGGAACGCTCCCTGGTAGCCGGGGTCGAAGTCCCCGGCGAAGGCGAAGAAGCCGAGGACGAACAGCGTCGAGGCCGCCACCACCGCGATCTTGTTCACGAAGAGCATGAAGCGGAAGCCGTACACGCACACGACCAGCACCAGCAGCGCGAAGACGCCGTAGGCCAGAGCGAACACCCCGTCGTTCTGCGGTACGTCCATCAGCCGGTGCGCGCCGCCGACGAGCGCGTCGCCGGAGGACCACACCGAGATCGAGAAGAACGCGATGGCGGTGAGCAGCGACAGGAAGGAGCCGACGACCCGCCCGTGCACACCCAGGTGCGCCGAGGACGAGACCGCGTTGTTGGTGCCGTTGCGCGGGCCGAACACCGCCAGCGGGGCGAGGATCAGCGAGCCGGCCACGAGACCGAGCACGGTCGCCGTCAGGCCCTGCCAGAAGGACAGTCCGAACAGGATCGGGAAGGCGCCGAGTACGCAGGTGGCGAAGGTGTTGGCACCGCCGAAGGCGACCCGGAACAGGTCGAGGGGGGTCGCGGTGCGATCCGCATCGGGGATGCGTTCGACACCGTACTGCTCGACTTCGGTCAGGGCTGGGGAGTCCGTCATCTGTTCTCCTGGAGAGCGAGCAGGCTGATCAGGTCGTAGGCGACGTGTGACGCCGCGACCGAGGTGATCTCGGCGTGGTCGTAGGCGGGCGCGACCTCCACGACGTCCGCGCCGATCAGGCGGCTCCCGGCGAGACCGCGCAGGATCTCCAGGAGCTCCCGCGAGGTCAGGCCGCCCGCCTCCGGCGTGCCCGTGCCGGGGGCGTGGGCCGGGTCGAGGCAGTCGATGTCGATGGAGATGTACAGCGGCCGGTCCCCGATGCGCTGACGCAGCTGGTCGGCGACCTCGTCGGCGCCGCGCCGGTAGACATCGGCGGAGGTCACGATGCCGAAGCCCAGCTTCTCGTCGTCGGTGAGGTCCTGCTTGCCGTACAGCGGGCCGCGGGTGCCGACGTGCGAGAGGGCGGAGGTGTCGAGGATGCCCTCCTCCACCGCCCGGCGGAAGGGGGTGCCGTGCGTGTACTCGGCGCCGAAGTAGGTGTCCCAGGTGTCGAGGTGCGCGTCGAAGTGCAGCACCGCGACCGGGCCGTGGCGTCGCGCGGCCGCCCGCAGCAGCGGGAGGGCGATGGTGTGGTCGCCACCGATGGTGACCAGGCGGGTGCCGTCGGCCTGCAGGCCGCCCGCGGCGTCCTCGATGGTCTCGATGGCCTCGTTGATGTTGAAGGGGTTGACGGCGATGTCTCCGGCGTCGGCCACCTGCTGGGTGACGAACGGCGACACGTCGAGGCCCGGGTGGTAGGGGCGGAGCAGCCGGCTGGCCTCACGGACCGCCGTCGGTCCGAAGCGGGCGCCGGGCCGGTAGGAGACACCGGCGTCGAACGGGACACCGACCACCGCTACATCGGCGCGGGCCACCTCGTCCAGTCGCGGCAGCCGGGCGAACGTGCCAGGCCCCGCGAAGCGCGGGACCCGGGAGGAATCGACGGGCCCTCGGGGTTCGGTCATCTGTGGTGCAGTCCCTTCTCACATGCGCCGGTACGCGTCCGGTCGGCCGAGTGTGCACAGCGGGGGAACCACACGACAATCGTTTCATAAACAAAGAGCTACGCTGTTTTTGTGGCCAACAACAAACAACAACGGGTGACCGTCGGAGACCTGCTGTCGTCCCCGGCGCTCCAGCTGCGCCTGCTCGCGGGCTCGGCCGGCCTGCATCGTTCCGTCTCCTGGGCCCATGTCAGCGAGCTGGACGATCCCACGCCCTGGCTGCTCGGCGCCGAGATGATCATGACGACCGGGATAGCGATGCCGCGTTCGGCCGCCGGACAGCGGGCCTATCTGGAACGGCTCGACGACGCCGGAGTCGCCGCACTCGCCGTCTCCGCCCAGCTGCACATGCCCCCGCTGCGCCAGGCCTTCTTCGACGCGGCCGAGGAGCGGGGCATACCGGTCCTCGAGGTCCCGCTGGCCCTACCGTTCATCGCGGTGGCGCAGGAGGTCGCCGCCGCCGTCCAGGAGGACGCCCGCCACCGGCTCGGCGCACAGCTCCAGGTCTTCGGGGCGCTGCGCTGGCTGACCTCGGAGAACCTGGACACCGCGACGCTGTTCAACCGCCTGGAGAAGCTGTCCGGGTACGACATCTACCTGTGCACCACCCAGGGCCGCCCCCTGCTGCCCGGTGTGCCCGCGCCCGACGCGTCCGTGATCCCCGGCTCGGCGGACGCCCCGCCGACCATCCCCGGCGGATTCGCGCTCCCGGTGCCCTCCCCCGGTGGCGCGGCGGGCTTCCTCATCGCGTTCGAACGGGAGGGCGCGCGCCCGGCGGGGCTCGCCGTCGTCCAGCACATCGCCACGGTGGCCGCTCTCCAGCTCGCCATGGTCCGCACCGAACGCGAGACACTGCGGCGCGAAGGCGCGGAGATCCTCGCCGAACTGCTACAGGGAGCGCTCGACCCCGCCGTCGCCCAGCGCCATCTGCTGCGGCACTCCATCGAGGGCGAGACCGTCCTGGCGGTGGTCAGGGGCGTCACCGAGGACGCCGTCCTGCGCGCGCTGGAGGATCAGCCGTGCCTCCTGCTCAACCGCGGCGAGGACCGCTATCTCCTCGGCTCGCCCCGTCTGGGCGACGCGGTCGCGGCCCTCCCCGGCGTCGCCGCCGGAATGAGCCGCCCCTTCAGCCCCGGCGCCTCGCTGCGGCTGGCGCAGCGCGAGGCCCTGTGGGCGGCCTCCCACGCCGCCGCGTGCGGCCGCGCCCTCGTCCGGTACGGCGACGACGCCACCGGCCGCTGGCTGCCCGACGACCCCGCCGCGCTCACCTCCCTCGTCGACCATGTGCTGGGCGAGGCACTGCGCTACGACGCCGGTCACGGTTCACGGCTCCTGCCCTCGGTACGCACCTGGATGGAGCGCGACCGCCGTACGGAGGAGGCCGCCGCGGCGCTCCACGTCCACCCCAACACGCTCTCCTACCGCCTGCGCCGCTTCAGTGAACTCACCGGCCGCGACCTGTCCGCCACCAGCGCCTTCGCCGAGGTCTGGCTGGCCATCCGGGCCGCGGGGCAACTCGGGCTGCTCGACTGAGCCTCAGCGTTCAACCGAGCCCCCGCGTTCAACGGCCTGGTGTGCACCCTCAAGTATCACGGCTTGATCGTTTCAGCAACGTCCCCCTTTTCGTCATGGCTGGTTATGATCGGCGTCCCTCTCATTGCCGCTGAGCCGGACCGACCACCCCTGCCTCCCAGGTAGGCAGTCGGGCCCAGCTGTCGGTTTGCCCGCCCCTCCGCCCACGAGGACTGATGACTTCCACCGACCCCGAGGCCCCACGCAGGCCCACGAGAACCGGCCGACAGCGTGTCGTGCGACTTCGCACCTTGCTCATCTGGCTGGCGGTGGTGCCTACCGTCGCGATGGGCGCCCAGGTCGCCATCTCCGCGGACCGATTGATGCAGCAGTCAGCGAATCTGCGTGTCGAGGTGGGGGCGGGCCACCTCGCGGGTAAACCTTTGTACAAACTCATGGTCGCGATGCAGCGCGAGCGCGCGATAACGGCCGCCCGGTGGGCGGGGTCCCCGGTCTCCGCGGCGGATCTTCGGACCCAACGCGCGGCCACCGACCGGGCCGAGGCCGCGTTCCGCCGTTCCACCGACCACGGCCTGCCGAAGTCCGGGCAGGCGGAACACCACCTGTCCATGGTGAGGGACCAGCTGGACAATCTGGCTGCCTACCGGGAGCGCGCCGACGCTCGCCGCGGCGGTGTGGACCGCACCGTTGGCTACTACACGGGCACGATCAGCCACATCATCCGGGTGTACGAGGCGCTCAGTCATATGGACGACGCCGAGCTCACCCAGGCGACCCGTCCAGTGGTCTCGATGTTCTCGGCGTCGGAAGTGCTGGCGCAGGAGGACACGATTCTCTCCTCGGCCGGTCCGGACCAGAAGCTGACCCGCTCCGCCTTCGGCGCGTTCACCAACGCCATCGGAGCCCACCGCTTCGTCTACGACACCTGGGTCGTCCCCTATCTGCCCGCCGAAGATCAAAAGTTCCTCCGGCAGATCCTCGGCTCGGACGCGTGGAAGACCAAGACCCGGGTCGAGAGCGCGGTCATCTCCGACCACCGGGACACCTCCACCGGCGTGGCGCTGCCCCGGCAGGTCGACAGCTGGCCGACCGCCTACCACACCTTCGCCCCGGAGCTGGACAACCTCAACGTCGTAGAGCTGGACGAGGTGCTCGCGGACGCCGACGCCAAGGCCGACCAGCTGGACGCACAGGTCGCGTGGCTGATCGCGGGGAGTGCCGCCGCGCTCCTCGTCGTCGTGGCCGTCGTCGTGTTCACCACCCGCTCGGTGCTGCGCCGCATGGACAGGCTGCACCGGCGCACCGTCACCATCGCCGAGGAAACGCTGCCGGAGGTCGTATCCCGCTTGCAGCAGGGCCGGCCCATCGACGTCGACGCGCTTCCCGAGCCCCGAGGGGAGCGGGACGAGGTCGGGCGCATCAGCGACGCGTTCGCCCGAGCCGTTGCCGTCTCCATCGACGGGCACCGGCAACTGGCCGATGAGCGTCAGGGCTTCGGCATGTTCGCCGCGGGCATCGCCTCCCGGACCGGGAACCTGGTCAGCCGCCAGTTGAGTCTCACCGAGGACCTGCAGGACACCTTCGGCCACGACGAGGCGCTCCTGGCCCAGCTGATGAGGTCCGACCAGCTGACGGTCGGCATGCGGCGGCAGATCGAGAACCTGCTCATCCTGGCGGGCGGCGAGATCCCGGACCCGCACACCGAGCCCATGCGCGTCGCCGATCTGCTGCGCGAGGCCGCCTCGGAGGTCGAGGACTTCCGGCGCATCGACCGGCACGCCATGGACGAGGTCAGCGTTGAGCCGCGAGTGATCAGCCAGATCAGCCATCTCCTGGCGGAGCTGCTGGACAACGCCACTCGGTTCTCCCCGCCGGCCTCGAAGGTCATCATCAGGGCCGAGCTGGTGTCCGACGGGCTGTCGGTGGAGGTCGAGGACCGCGGTCCGCGGGTGGCTCCCGAGCGCTACGAGGAGATGAACGGGCGGCTGAGCTCCGCGTCGTACGCCGTCCTGGCGCAGAACGCCCACCGCCTCGGCCTCTTTGTGGTCGGCCACCTCGCCGACCAGCTCGGGGCCAAAGTCACCCTGCGCCGCTCGGTGTTCGGCGGGACATCCGCCGTCGTCGTCATCCCCGAGGAACACCTCGTGAAGACCGAGGAGGGACCGGCCCCCGAGCCGGCGCCCTCGCCCCCCGCACCGCGGTGCGCGGACGAGGCACCGCGGCTCGCGAACGAGCGCAAGCCCGACCTCGTCCCGCACGTCCGGTCCGCCCCTCCGGCCGACCCTGCTCCCACCCGGTCGGAGCTGCCGCGCCGGCAGAGCACCAAGCCGAAGGCGGACCGGGCCCAGGCGGCGGACCCGGCCCAGGCGGCGGACCGCCCCGCCCGGCCACCCCTCCCCGAGCGCGTCCCACAGAGCCACCTCGCCGGGCAGCTCCGGGAGCCACGCGCGACGGATCAGATCGGCCAGGACGCCGCGACGCCGGAAGAAGTGGCCGAGGCCTGGGCGGACTACGAAGACGGCACCGAAAAAGTAGAAGCAGAGCTCCGACGGGATCAGCCATGACGACGCCTAACGATGCGATCTACAGCATCCTGGACAACAACCTGAGCAGAATCGCCGGAATCGAGGGGGCCGTACTCCTGTCCAACGACGGGATCAAGCTCAGCGCCTACTTGCTGGAACGGGACCAGGCGGAGCGGGTGGCCGCGGCGTCCTCCGGTATCGCGGCCACGATGAAGGCGATCTCCCGGGAGATCGCCGGCGGCCGGGTGATCCGCCAGCTGGTGGAGATGGACGACAGATATCTGTGCATCGTCGGGTGCGGGGAGGGCAGCACGCTCATCGTGGTGACCTCCCGCAAGGCGCGCCTCGGTGAGCTGGGTGGCGAAGCGGTGCGGGCGTCGCAGGCGCTCGGTGAGTGGCTGGGCACCCCCGAGCGCGTACGGGGCGCCAAGCCGTAATGGCGGACGACCCGGCACCCGGAAAGCCCCGCCGACCGCGGCTGTACGCCCTGACCGATGGGCGTACAGCCGCCCCCCGCACGGTGCTGACCATGGACACGATGATCACGGCGACGGCCGCCGCGGACGCCCAGAGCAGCCTGTCCACCGAGTGGCAGGCCATCCTCGACATGTGCCGGCCGCCCAACGGGCGCGCGGTCGCCGAGATCGCCGCCCGTATGGGGATGCGCCTCACCCCGATGGCGGTCCTTCTCGGCGAACTCGCGGACCGCGGTCTGATCCACCACCAGCCGCCCCTCGAAGCGGCCGAGACCTCCAATGTCCATCTGCTCATGAGAATCAGGGACAGCCTTGCCCGAATATGACACCGCTCCCCAGGAAGAGTCCCCTGTCAAGATCTTGATCGCCGGGGGATTCGGCGTCGGCAAGACGACCCTGGTCGAAGCGATCTCCGAGATCGAACCGCTGCGCACCGAGGAACGACTGACGGCCGCGGGCGTCGGGGTCGATGATCTCGACGGCATCGAGGCCAAGACGGCGACCACCGTCGCGATGGACTTCGGCCGTATCACCCTCCCCGACGCCGGAGTCGTCCTGTATCTGTTCGGCACCCCGGGCCAGGAACGTTTCTGGTTCATGTGGGACGACCTGCTGCACGGGGCGCTGGGAGCGATCGTGCTGGTCGACACCCGCCGCCTGGACCGCAGCTTCGCGGCCGTGGATTTCTTCGAGAACCGCGGACTGCCGTTCGTCGTCGGCGCGAACTGCTTCAACGGCGAGCAGCTGTACACCGCCGAGGACATCAGGGCGGCCCTGCACCTGAACAATCCGGACACGCCCATCCTCATGCTCGACGCCCGCTCCCATGACGAGGTCCGCGGCGCGCTGCTCGCGCTCCTGGACCTGCTCATCGCCAAGGCGCAGGAGTCGGCTCAGGTGTGACGGCAGGCCGGCCGCCGGGCAGGTTCTCTACGACGTGGCGGGCGCGGTCCGAGGTGCGGCGAATCTCGTGCGGAGGCCGGCGCTGTAGCGGCGGAGGAGCAGGATGGCGGTGGCGGCGAGGCCGGTGAGCAGGCCGAGCCAGATGCCGAGGGTGTGGAGCCCGACGGCACAGCCAAGGACCCACGAGGCGGGCAGACCGATCGCTTCGGCGTCCTTGGCGCCGCTGGTGTCCAAGAAGGGGCTCAGTACCAGGTCGGGCAGCGTGAGGTAGAGGAGTCCCACCACGACCATGACTGCGGCGGCGCAGGCCAGCGCGGTGTTCTTGATGCCCGGGGCGGTCTCGGTGCGGCCGAGCGCAAGTTCGCGGCTGATATTGATGGACGCGGCGTGGGAGAGTCCGACGGCGACCTGGAAGACGATGTGGACGAGAAGTCACCTCGGCACTCGACCCGGCGACGGCCACGGCCCTGATGGAACTCCTCACGCACCTGCGGGCCGAACGCCGACTGACCCTTGTCCTCGTCAGCCATGAACCGGACCTCATCACCGCCTACACCGACGCCGTCCACGTTCTGTCCGAAGGACGCGCACACACAGCGACCACAAGTGAATGCCGTGCGCCTTCGCGAGTACAATCGGCACCATCAGGGACAGGGCCGCGTGACAGCGAGCGGAGGCCTTCCATGACTGAGCCAACCCCCTCCCAGGCCGCAGGCAAGCGGGACACCCGTGGCGACCGCAAGGAAACCCCTCACCCCGACTTCCTGAGGACGACTCCCTCACAAGCCGAAGGGGAGCGCGACGACGAAGCAGACACCGGTCACCCCGACTTCCTGAGGACGACTCCCTCGCAGGCCGAAGGCGAGCGGGACTAGGGAGCGACCCACCGGCCGTCAGCCCTGGTCACCGGTGCAGATCCCGTTCTGCCAGGCCCAGGCGGCGATCTCGACACGGTTGCGGGCGGCGAGTTTGCGCTGCACGTTGCCCAGGTGGGTCTTGACCGTGGACAGGGTGACATAGAGCTCGGCGGCCAGTTCCTCGTTGGTGCGGCCACGGGCGACCAGGCGGCCAGAACGCGCCAGCCGCCGCCGTCCCGCGGTCCGACGGTGAGGCCTGCTGACCTCCTCGATCCGCTCGGCCAGACCGACCAGGCCGTAGCCGCGCCTCGCCGCCGTCTCACCAGCGGCCGGTGCGCCGGCCCCGGCCGTCGTCGGTCACCGCCACCTCCAGCCGGTCCGGGGCGCCGGGCCGCACGCCGACCCGCACCTCGACCCGGCCGGCTCCGGTGGCGTGCTTGCGGACGTTGGTCAGTGACTCCTGCACCATGTGGTGGACCGTGGTGGTGATCTCGGGCGGGAGCGGGCGGTCGGCGAGCCGCGGGTCGAGGGTCAGGGTGGCGGGCGGTCCCACCGCGGAGAACTCCTGGGTGAGGTCCTCCAGACCGCCCAGGTCGCCGGTGGGACGGGTCGTCGCGGGTGCGGCGGTGGCCCGCAGGTTGGAAACCATGGCGCGCATCGACCCCAGCGCCTGTGATCCGGCCCGCTCGATCCGGTCGAGCATCCGGTCCAGGCCCTCCGGGGACTGGGCGTGGCCGGCCGCGGCCGTGAAGCGCGCGGCCTTGGTCTGGGCGACGATCGCCGTGACGTGGTGCGCCACGAAGTCATGGACGGCCGCGGCGCCGATGGCACAGCCGGTGACGACACCGAGGGCGGAGCCGAGGAGCCTCCCTCTGGCCGGGACGCCAGGCCGCCCGCATCCCGATGCTGCAGGCCATCACGGTGGACACGGAATGACGATCCCGGTGCCGGATGGCGTATCAGCGACGGCGGGTGCCGGGATGCCTGCCGAGACTGGGAGAGGAGGCGGGCGGCTGCCCGTTACGTTCCCTGACGGGAGTTGAGGAGTCATGCTCATGCCAGACCGCAAGGATCTCGGACTGCTCGCGCTGCGCCTCGGAGTCGGCGGGGTGCTGTTCGCACACGGGACGCAGAAGCTCTTCGGCTGGTTCGGCGGCGGTGGTCTGGACGCCACCGCCGAGGCCATGGAGGCCATGGGCTTCCGCCCGGGGCGGAGCAGTGCGGTGGCGGCGGGGCTGGGCGAGGCGGGCGGTGGGCTGCTGCTCGCTCTCGGCTTCGCCACCCCCGCCGCCGGAGCCGCGGCCGCCGGCACGATGGCCGGTGCGGTGTCCGTGCACGCCCCGGCCGGATTCTGGGCCCAGTCGGGAGGCTACGAATACGCGGCACTGCTGGGGTGCTCGGCGGCGGCACTCGGGATCTCGGGGCCCGGCCGCTACTCCCTCGACCATGTCACCTGCCATGTGCTGGACCGGCCCTGGCTGATCGTCACGGCGTTCAGCACGAGCGCGTTGGCGGCAGCCGCGGTGATCAAACGCCGGATCGCGGTGAGCGCCCAGCACGCGGAGCAGGTGGGCGCGGGCGAAGACGGCCAGACGGGCAGCGGACGCTGACAGCACGTCAGACCAGGACGGCGGCCAGCTGGCGCAGGTCCTCCAGTTGCCGGTCGAGTGTCTCCGCGAGGGGCTGCACGCACACATGGTCGGCACCGGCCCGGTAGTGCGCCTGAATGTGCTCGGCCAGCGTCTCCGGGTCGCCCCAGGGGACGACCGCGTCAATGAGCGCGTCGCTGCCTCCGTCCTTGAAGTCGGAGTCGGAGAAGCCCAGCTCGCGCAGGTTGTTCAGATAGTTGGGCAGCGTGAGGTAGAAGGACGCGTATCCGCGGGCGGTGTCCCGCGCCCGCTCGGGGTCGGTGTCGACCACCACCGCCTGCTCGGGGGCGAGGAGGGGATCGGGGCCGAGGGTCTGCCGGGCCCTGCGGCTGTGTTCGGGCGTGACGAAGTAGGTGTGGGCTCCCTGGGCCCGCGTCGCGGCGAGCTTCAGCATGTTCGTGCGCAGCGCGGCGAGCACGCGCGGCACCGGCTCGGGCAACGGTGCGTCGTAGGGCGTGGCGTCCATGGCGTCGAGGTAGGCCCGCATGGTGGACACCGGCTTGCCGTAGTCGTGTCCGCGGGTGGTCACCAACGGGCTGTGGCTGACGCCGAGGCCCTGCACGAAGCGGCTCTGCCACGCTTCGGAGAGTGTCTTGGCGCCGTTGGCCGCGGCGGTGGCGTCGCGTCCGTAGATGTTGGCGATGCCGGTGGCGATCATCATGTGCCGGCTCGCGGAGAGCAGGACGGCCGCGTGGGTCAGCGACTCCTTTCCGTTGGGGAACTCCACGAACCACAGCGTCCCGTAACCGAGTTCCTCGATGGCGGCGACGGCGCGCCGCTCCTCGTCCGCCGCCGCCGTGGACAGCGACGAGAGCCATACGCCCGTGCGGCCCAGGCGCTGTTTGAGGGCGGGCAGGTCCACGGGCGGGGGTGCGGTGCGTTCAGCCATGCCGGTGCTCCTCGCTGTCCTTGCTCTGTCCTGTCGGTGCGCCACCCCGGGGGTCAGTTGCCATAGACGCGCTCGGGGTGGACGAAGACGGCGGCCCGGCGCTCTTCGGCCATCGCGCGGTCGTAGGCCGCCCAGTCGTCGTGCGTGCCGCCCGCGGCGGTGAAGATCTCGCGCAGCAGCAGGCGGAGGCGCTCGCCGTCGATGCCGTCGAACGGGTCGTCGGGCCCCGCGATCTCGGCGCGGCCCTCGACGGTGGCCCAGCTCCACCCGGCGCGGAAGGTGAGGGCGGTACGCGGTCGTGCACGCAGGTTGGCGAGTTTGGTGCGGCCGTAGGTGACGAAGGCGACCACCGGCTCGTCGGTCACCGGGTGGTCGGTGACCCCGGCGTTGACCACCGACGCCTGGACCGAGCCATCGGCACGGGTCGTCGCCACGACCGCCAGGTTGTGGTCGGCCGCGGCGATCCGGGCCACATCCTTCAGATCCGTCATCAGGTGCCTCTCCGGTGCGGGGCATGCCATGGCGTACCCGGTCGTGGCCGTACCCGATGGTGCGGCCGGGGAAGCGGGGCGGGCCGGGTCATTCCACGATGGCTCCAGCGGTCTGCGGCCGCACCCCGGGGCGTCCTCCCCGGTGGGTGCCCCGGGCCCAGGGGCACCCATCCGGCGGACGCGCTCCGGAGCCACCGCGGACACCGATCCCGGCCGACTGGATGGTGGACCTGGGGCCGGGCGGCGGCGACGCGGGCGGCCGCGTCGTCGCCGCCGGAAGGCCGTCGGAGGTGGCCCGGACACCCGGGAGCCGGACGGCGGAATACCTGGCACGCCGGCACGCCGGCTGACGCCCTCCGCGGTCCGGTCCGCCGGTCTACAGGGTCGACGGACCGTTCCAGTCGGCTGCCACATGGCCGATGCGCACCCGCTGCGGGTGGTCGCCGACCGATACGGAGGCGACCTTCTTCCCCGTCGTGAAGTCGATCGCGGTGACCTGGTCGGCACCGCTCTCGGAGACGATGCAGGACGTGCCGTCGCCACTCACCGTCGCCCAGTACGGCTTCGAGGCCGGCACCAGGGGGCCCTCCTGAAACGAGGCCCGGTCGACGACCGTCGCGTAGTCGTCCATCGTCCCGGCGACGCACAGCTTGTTCCCGTCAGGGCTCATCGACAGGCCGTGGTGGCGGGAGTCGTTGACCCATGTGGTGCGGTCCTCGCTGGTCGCCGGGTTCTTCGGGAGGGTCTTCGCACGGGTGATCTTGTCCGTGGCCACGTCGTACTCCAGGAATCCGTTGAAGAAGGAAACCTGGAAGTAGAGCTTTGACCCGTCGGGTGTGAAGGCGACGGGCCGGACGGCGTCGGACAGGTCCTTGCGGCCGAAGGCGTCGAGCGTTCACGCATGTCGATGACCTTGACCTGCTTGAACGTGTCCGCGTTGACCACGGTGATGCGCCGGTCGCCCTTCGTCCAGTCCATCGACGGATCGTCCAGCGCGGTGTTGACCTCGCCGATCGACATGTTCCAGACGTACCTGCCACCGTCGGTGAAGACGTTCTCATGGGGCTTGTCCCCGGTGGCGAACGAGCCGAGCTGCTTTCCCGTCTCGATATCGAGCACATGCACCGTGTTCGACGTCGACGCCGACACCGCGACGCGCTTGCCGTCGGGTGATACGGCCATGTGGTCCGAGCGGAATCCCGATACGGGAAAACGCCAGTTGACCCTGCCCGTCGCGAGATCGATCGACACCACGTCGGCGAAGCTCGGCCGGGAGACGACGAGGGCCGAACCGTCCGGGGTGGAGTACATGTCGTCCACGAACTGGTCGTGTCCTTCACCCGGCCCCTGCCGGATCCCAAGGAAGAACGCGAGCTTGATGGGGTTGACGTAGATCTCCGCGAGCCGCTGCCCCTTGTCGGGTATGACGTTGATCCGACCGATCCCGGCGAGGTCGCCGCTGGACTTGATGACGTCGGCGGTGCCGTCCCAGTTGTTGCCCACGAACATCACTTCCCGCAGCCCGGCCGTGCCGGCGCGGGCGTCGGCCGATGCCGGCGCCGGCCGAGCGGCGGCGGTCACCGCCGCGGAACCGGTCACGGCCAGTGCCACCGCGGCGGCGAGGGAGACCGACAGTACTCGCCGGGTACGCCAGGCTGCACGGACAGGCATGGTCACTCCATTCGAGGTGGCGGGACTGTCGTCGTCATCACGGCTCTGCCGATGGAGCGGGGCGGGGCGGCAGGGCGCCGCTTACCGGAAAGTAATGAAGGGAGTTGCGTCCCACAAGAGTTGGGACCCAGAAAAATGACACCCACTCACCTTCCGCTCCCGTGGCGGGTTCGAGAAGGCCTCGACCCGGCCCACCCGTGAGCCGGGCTGCGGGCCCGGCGCGCGGCCTCGGCGCGGAGCCGTTCAGACCGCTGGACCCGAGGACGCCCCGGCCGGAGCCGTCCTGAGGTGGTCGGCGCCCGAGCGCACCGCCCACACGAACACGCCAAGCGCGAGGGCGCCCACCGCCACCGAGTCGTACGGCGCCGGCAGGCGGCCGGAACCGCCGAAGGTACCGAGCCACGACAGCGGGGTCAGCGCGGCCGGATGGAAGACCAGCCAGGCGCCGTGCCGCAGCTCGTCGCGCGCCGAACGTCCGGCTCCGGTGGCTGGTTCTGCGGCCGCACGTGGCACGTCTCCTCGGTGGTGCAGGACATACGAGTGCCCAGCGTGCCACGCGTGAGGGCAGGGACCGTCGAGGGGGTTACCGCTTGACGTGCGGATACAGGGTCCAACGGCGTGGCAGGTGCCGCCGAGCGGACGAATCGGCGGCCGTCCACGACAATGAAAGGGAGGTGCCCGCGGTACGGCCCCGGCCTTACGGCCCGGAGCGACGGGCACCCCGGCGCGGACCCGCACCGCACACGCAATCGCGGGAGGACCCCATGACCGAATCGACACCGCCCCACCACGACCCCGTGGATGTCGAAGGCCGGGCGCAGCGGCCGTTCTCCGAGCACGCGGCCATGGCCAGGGCGTTCCCCGGCGGCGGGATGACCTTGGGGGCCATTACACCGCTGGAGGGCTTCGACGGTCCCGTGCCCTCCCTGGCCGGGCACACCGAGCTGATCCAGCAGGCCGAGCGGGTGGGCTTCGCCTCGGTGTGGGTCCGGGACGTGCCGCTGCTGGACCCCCACTTCGGGGACACCGGCCAGGTCTTCGACCCCTGGGTCTACCTGGGCCATCTCGCCGCCTCCACCACCTCGATCACGCTCGGCACCGCGAGCATCGTGCTGCCGCTCCGGCACCCGCTGCACACCGCCAAGGCGGCCGCTTCGGTGGACCAGCTGTGCGGGGGGCGGCTCCTGCTGGGCATCGCCACCGGGGACCGGCTCGTCGAGTTCCCGGCGTTCGGGCAGGACGTCGAGACCCGCGGCGAGAGGTTCCGGCAGTCGCTGGAGTACTTCCGCGTCGTCCTTGAGCACCGGTTCCCCGACGTCGACTCACCGCTCGGCCGGATGCACGGCACCGATCTGCTGCCCAAGCCGGTGTACGAGCGGGTCCCTGTCCTGATGACGGGGCGGGGCAGGCAGGACGTCAACTGGATCGCCGCCAACACCGACGGCTGGCTGTACTACACCCCGCCGTTCCAGCAGCAGGCGGAGAACATCCAGCTGTGGCGGAAGCTGACCAGCGGCGAGGGCGGCAGAGGGTTCAAGCCGTACGCCCAGGCCACCTATCTGGACCTGAGCGAGAACCGGCTGGCTCTGCCCCGCCGCATCCACCAGGGCTTCTCGGTGGGCCGCGAGTCGTTCCTGCAGATGCTGCAGGCCTGGCAGAACATCGGCATCGACCAGCTGATGATCAACTTCAAGCACAGCCGCCGTCCGGTCGCCGAGGTGATCGACGAACTGGCCGAATACGTACTGCCGCACTTCCCGCCCGGTCGCACCACCGAGCGTGAGCGGGAGCCGCGCTCCACGGTCCGGCCCGGGGCCTGACCCCTATACCGGACCGGCGGCGCGGGATCATGTGCCGCCCAGGACGCCGTCGTGCAGCTGTCCCTCCGCGTAGTCGCAGGTGCCCTCGGCCCGGAACTGCAGCGCCGCCCGCGTGACCTCCGCCCCCAGCCCGCGCAGCTGTGCCGCGACCGACGGATCCGTGAGGTTCGCGTCGGGGTCGAACACCTGGGTCGACCGCGGGACGGCGATGACCAGCGGGACGGACCAGCCACGCAGCGCCCGGACGATGAAATCCATCGAGTTGATCGCCTGCAGGCCCTGCACCCCTCCGGCGGTGGTCAGCATCCCGACGGGCTTGTTGGTGAGGTAGGGCGGGTCGCGGTCGGCGAGGATGGTGAGCCAGTCCACCGCGTTCTTGAACGCGCCGCTGACCGACCCGTGGTACGTCGGACTGCTCCACAGCAGGGCGTCGGCCCCATGGATGGTGTCGGCCAGAAAACGGGCGGCCGGCGGGATCCCGTGCTCGGGCGTGTAGAACGGCAGATCGAGCCCGCTGAGGGGCATCACTTCCGTGGCGGCGCCCGCGGCGGCCGCCCCCTCGATCGCCACCCGCAGGGCCGCGAGGCTGGTCGAGGGGGTCCGCAGTGAACCGCCCATGCCGACGACGAGCACCGGGTGCGCCATCCTGGTCCACCCCTTCCGGCGAATTCGGTTCCTCGCCGTCCGGCTGCGTAGCGGCTTCGGACCACGCCACGCTCCCGGCGGCGCCGGAGGGCGGAGCACGGCTTCTTCAGGCCATCACCACTGGCACAGTCGTGCAACTCAGCGTTTTGATCTTCAGATCACGCCGGCCGGCCGGACGTCGGAGCCACCCGGGAAGTCCTGGCCGGACAGACTCGTGAGCAGCGCCTGGAGCGTCTGCTCAAGATGATGGCGGCACGCGGCCTCGGCGGCCCGCGCATCCCCCCGCGTGATCGCCCGCAGCATGGCCCGGTGCTCCCCCAGCGAGGTCAGCATGCGCCACGGCCCGCTGTGCGCGAGATGGCGCAGCCGCGAGGTCTCACTGCGCAGATCACTGATCGTCCGGGCCAGGTAGGCGTTGCGGCACTCGGCGATCATCGCCCGGTCGAAGGCGTCGCTCAGCTCGTAGAAGTCTTGGAGTGACCGTGCCTGCTGCCGCTGCTCCCGCGCCCGAAAGGATTTCTCGAAGTCGTCCAGCCGGTCCAGCAGCTCACGGAAGGGGTCCACAGAGCGGTCGTCCTGAGCGGCGGCAAAGGCGAGAAGCGCGGCGGCCCGCGGCTCGACGAGCATCCGGAAGTCGGACAGGGCACACACATCGCCCAGCGCGATCGGGGCCACCCGCGCCACCTCAACCGGGTACGAAGTCGACCAGCCGTTGCTCAGAGCCTCAGCGGCTCTCAGCATTCCGGGCATTTCGACCGGGAAAGTCCGTCACGTCACCAAAGCGTGAGGGCTTCGGCTTGAGTACGGTCTCTCGCTTCCTCCTGCCGCTGGTGCGGCAGGGTTGCGCCACCTGCCCGCCCCGCCTCCGCCTTGCGGCGGGGGCGGGTAGCGCGGGTCTTACGGTCGGCTCCACGAGGCTTCGACACCGCCGGGGCGGTGTCCTGGTCTCCGGCCACTCCGGTACCAGTTGCTGCGGCTGCCGCGAGCGCGGCGAGGTTGAGTGCGGCGTTGTCGTCCCGGTCGATGACCAGGCCGCAGGCGTCGCATTCGTAGATCCGGACGTGCAGCGGCAGCTTGGCTCTCACAGCGCCGCACCCGGAACAGGTCTTCGAGGAGGGGTACCAGCGGTCTGCGACCACGATGCGGGTGGCGTGGCGCTGGCGGGTCTTGTAGTCGAGCTGGCGGCGGATCTCACCGAACCCGGCGTCGGCGATCCGGCGGGCGAGGCGCCGGTTGCGGAGCATGCCGGCGACGTTGAGGTCTTCGATGACGACGGTGCCGTACTCGGCTGCAACGGCGGTGGTGAGCTTGTGCAGGGCGTCTTCGCGGAGGTTGGCGACCCGGTGGTGCACGCGGTTGCGGGCGGCGTTGGCCTTCTCCCACCGGCGGGACGGCTTCTGTCCGGTGCGCCGGTCGGGGCCCTGGCGTCGGGAGACGGTACGGGAGGCGCGGCGCAGCTGCTTACGGGCCCGGTCGTAGTGCCCGGGGTTGGTGACGGTGCGGATCTCACCGGCGCTGTCGGCCATGACCGCGAGGGCCTTCACCCCGAGGTCGATCCCGACCACCGTGTCCGGCCGCGCCACGCGTTCGAGGTCCCGCTTGGCCTCGACCTGGAAGGAGGCGAACCAGCGTCCGCGTTCGTGTCGCACCGTGGCGGACAGGATGCGGGCGGTCCCGGCCTGTACGCGGGCGAGCAGTTTGGCGGTGGGCTCATGGGTGCGGATCGCGCCGAGCCGGGGCAGCGTCACGTGCCGGCCGGCCGCCTCGAGGCGGATGGTGCCGGTGGTGAACCGGCAGGACAGACGCGCCTTCCGCTTCGACTTGAACCGCGGCGCACCCATCCGCTTGCCGCTCCGTTTGCCGTTCTTCGACTTGGCGTAGTTGTCGAACGCCGCAGCCGCGTTGGCCAGGCCGGTGTTGTACGCCTCCTTGGAGTTCTCCTCCCACCAGGCCGCGAACCTGGGATCGGTGTGCTTGGCGGCGTTGAACGCCTTCCGCAGCGACGGCAGCGACCACGGCCGCCAATCCGTCAGCTCCGACTCAGGGACGCCATAGGACTCCTCCGCGCGGCGCTGCCACCACGACGCCTCAACCCATCCGACAGCCCAGTTGTACGCGGCACGCGCCGCACCGCAGTGCGAACGCAACGCGGCCTCCTGGGC